>CAZNLI010000041.1:0-13741 GCA_964574125.1 uncultured Methanoregula sp. | reverse complement strand
CCCGTCCATCTCGGTTAAGATCTGGTTGAGGACATTATCAATGACATGGGAATCGGGCGAGCTCCCCCGGGCGGGGGCGAGCGCGTCGATTTCGTCGAAGAAGATGATCGAAGGAGCAACCTGCCGGGCTTTCTTGAAGACTTCCCGTACCGCCCGTTCACTCTCGCCCACCCACTTGGAGAGGAGCTGGGGGCCCCGGACCGGGACGAAGTTTGCACCGCTCTCGCTTGCAACGGCTTTTGCGATCAGGGTCTTTCCCGTCCCCGGCGGGCCGTACAGGAGGATCCCCCGGGGCGGCTCGATCCCGAGGTCTTCGATTCTCCGGGGATCCCGGAGCGGGATCTCGATAGCCTCCCGGATCTCGGTCTTGGCCGCGTCCAGACCCCCGACATCATCCCATTTCACGTGCGAGACTTCGAGCATCACTTCCCGCATCGCGGAGGGGCCGACATCCCTGAGCGCACTCCGGAAGTCCGGGGGAACGACCTTGAGCGTATCGAGGACTTCCTGCGGGATCTCTGCGGCATCGAGGTCGAGGGTAGGGAGGTACCGGCGCAGGGCACGGATCGCCCCTTCGCGGGCGAGCGCCGCAAGGTCGGCACCCACGAACCCGTGGGTCTGCTGGGCGAGCATATCAAGGCTCACGTCCTCGGAAAGCGGCATGCCCCGGGTGTGGATCTTCAGGATCTCGATCCGGTCGGGCTCGGCCGGAACGCCGATCTCGATCTCCCGGTCGAACCGGCCCGGCCTCCGGAGGGCGGCATCGATCGCATCGACCCGGTTCGTGGCGCCGATCACGACGACCTGCCCGCGTTCCTCGAGGCCGTCCATCATGGTCAGGAGCTGGGCGACGACCCGACGCTCGACCTCCCCGGTCACTTCCTCACGCCGGGGGGCGATCGAGTCCAGCTCGTCGATGAAGATGATCGAGGGGGCGTTCTCCCGGGCCTCCTCGAACCGTTCCCGCAGGTTCTGCTCGCTCTCGCCGTAGTACTTGGAGATGACCTCGGGGCCTGCGATGTGGATGAAGTGCGCACCGCTCTCGCTTGCAACGGCTTTTGCGATCAGGGTCTTTCCCGTCCCCGGCGGGCCGTACAGGAGGACTCCTTTTGGCGGTTCGATCCCGAGTTTCTGGAAGAGCTCGGGGTGCCGGAGCGGGAGCTCGATCGTCTCGCGCAGGCGCTGGAGCTCGTCCTTGAGCCCGCCGATATCCTCGTACGAGACCCGTTTTACCCCTTCGAATCCCGCAGCCGGCTTGTCGGAGAACTCGATCGCCGTGTTCTTGGTGATGATGACCGCTTCCTCCGGCTCGATCTCCACGACCTTGAACGCCACGATCTGGGGTTGGATGAACGGGAGCCCGAGCATGATCGGCACCGAGTCGTTCTTTGCAACCGGGAAATCGATGAGCCCGTTGACCACGTGGGGATTATTGGCAATCGGGATCTTCTTGGGGAGGTCCTCCGGGGGTGCAAGCACGACCCGCTTTGCCTCGATCTCGTCGGGGATTGTCGAGACTTTCACGTTGTCGCCGATGCTGACCCCCGCGTTGATCCGGGTAAAATTATCGATCCGGACCTTCCGCTGGTTCCAGTCCTCGACAAGCGACCGCCAGACCTTTGCGACAGTCCGGCGCTTCCCCTCGATTGCGACGAGATCTCCCGGGGAGATCTTTAACGCAAGCATCGTTTCAGGGTCGAGCCGTGCCTTCCCGCCGCCCTGGTCGCCGGGATACGCGGAATCCACCCTCAGTTGCACTTCAGCCATTACCTTAAAGGTCATATACGGTGGGATTTATAGGTACTGTCATTACTATGCGCATACTCATCCTCGATCCCTTCCATGGCGCAGCCGGGGATATGATCACGGCGGCTCTCCTTGACTGCGGGGCGGACCGGGGGCTTGTCGTACGGGCGATGAGCTCTGTCGTGGCAGAGCCATCTGTTACAACCGTGACGCGCTGCGGGATCCGGGCAACCCGGGTCGAGACGAGGGCCAGCCATTCGCACCGGACGCTTCCGGAGGTTCTTGCACGGTGCGATGCTGCCGACGCGCCGGAAGCGGTAAACGCGATGGCACACCGGGTCTTTACACGGATCGCCGCCGCCGAGGAGCGGGTGCATGGCGCAACGCCGCACTTTCACGAGGTCGGGGCAGACGACGCAATCGCCGACGTGATTGGAGCCTGCACCGCACTGCACACCCTCCGGGTCGACGGTGTGATGGTGCTTCCGGTCTCCCCGGGCAGCGGGACTGTCACGGGCTCCCACGGAACGTATCCCGTCCCTGCACCGGCAACCGCCGCAATCCTCGAAGGCTCCGGTATTGCCATCCGTCACAGGGGCGGCGAAGGCGAACTTTTAACCCCCACCGGTGCGGCGCTGCTTGCGGAGTTTGCCACGATCCGGGCGCCGGGCTGCGATTCCTGCACGATCAAAAAGACGGGCTACGGGGCGGGAACGCGGGATCCCAAAGAGACGCCCAACGTGCTGCGGGCAATGGTTGCCGAAACGACCGGTTCGCCCGTCCCGCAGGACTGCGTTGACGTGCTCGAGACCAACACCGATGATGTCAGCGGTGAGGTCATCGCCCATGTCATCGCCCGGTGCATGGAGGAGGGAGCCCGGGATGCAAGCGCACTTCCCCTCGTCATGAAGAAAGGACGGCCCGGAAACCTCATCCGGGTCATCTGCCCGCAGGACAAAAGTCTGGCCCTTGCAAAACTCCTGGCCCGGGAGCTCGGCACGCTCGGGGTGCGGTGCACGCCGGCAGTCCACCGGTTCATCGCAGACCGTACAACCGGCGAGGTCCCGGTCACGATCGCCGGGCAGGTGCGTACGCTCCCGGTCAAGTACGGCTGGCTGGACGGCCGGGTCTATACCGTGAAGCCGGAGTTCGATACTGCACAGAAGCTGGCTCTTGAGCTCGGGATTTCAGCCCGTTCCGTCCTGCAGGCGGCAACGGACGCCGGGTGGAGAGCCGTACGGGAGGGGCATGCCGGACATCCGTGACAGCACCGGAACACCGGCACTTGATGCCCTGCTCGGGGGAGGGATCGAGCACAAGGTCATCACCCAGGTCTCCGGCGAGCCGGCAAGCGGCAAGACCACGATCTGCCTGCTTGCCGCGGTCGCCTGCTTAAACGCCGGACGCACCGTCGTCTGGATCGACACAGAGGGCTTCTCCATCGAACGGTTCCGGCAGGTTGCCGGCGACAAGGCGGAGCAGCTTGCCGATCGGCTCCTTCTCTACGAACCCACGGACTTTGCCAAGCAGGGGTCCGTCATCCTTGAAACGGACAGGACGATCCGGTCGCATAACGTCGGCCTTGTTGTTGTCGATTCGGCAACCGCCCTGTACAGGACGGAACTGGACCACGGGAAGGAGACGACGCAGGCACTCACCCGCCAGATGCTCATGCTGCTCGGGTTTGCCCGGCGGTACGACATCCCGGTGCTCATCACCAACCAGGTCTATGTCGATCCCGCAAAGAACACGTACTCCGGCCTCGGGGGCACCGCCCTTGAACATATCTCGAAGGCGATCGTCATGCTCGAACGCCGGCGGGGGCTTGGCGAGCGCAAGGCCACCCTTTTAAAACACCGCTCCATCCCTGCGGGCGGATCGTTCGACTTTGTCATGTCCGGCACCGGGATTTCCGCCTGATCCCTGCACCGGACCTGCTGGCCTTGTAATTCATTGTAAGTATTATATCATAGATTGAGACATATTCCTGATACCTTGGCCCTGAAGGGGGAGATCACCGAACAGATCAAAGAATTGCTCAGGCAGAACCCAAACGGCCTGAGCATCACCGCGATCGTCCGGCAGATCCCGATCAACCGGAACACCGCAGGACGGTATCTTGAGAACCTGATGGTTTCCGGGCAGGTGGAGATGCGCCATTTCGGTATGGCGAAGATCTACAGCCTCGCCCAGCGCGTGCCGCTCGCGGCCATGCTCTCGATCTCCTCCGAGCTTATTATGCTCGTCGATACCGGGAGAAGGGTGATCTATGCCAACGGGCCCATGCTCGATTTTCTCGCCACGACCCAGAAAGAGCTTTACGGCAAGGCCGTCGAGTTCACGCCGTGCGTGACCGTGTTCAACGATACATTCGAACACCTGAAAAAAAGGATCGGGAACGGGATCGCCGGGAAAGAGTGGTCCGGGGAGATCGTTGCCAAAAACGGCACCGTGATCTTTGCCTGCAGGATAGCCCCTGCGGTCTTTGAGGAGGGGCAGCGCGGGGTATCGATCCTCCTCGAGAACATCACGGAGCGCAGGGGCGCCGAGCGGATGATCGAGGAGAGCGAACGGGAGTTCCGGCTCCTCGCTGAGAACACGCTCGATATCATCAACCGCCATACCCCTGACGGTGTTTTTCTCTATGTCTCACCGGCAATAACTGCGATTGCCGGGTACGAGCCAACGGATCTGATCGGGAAGCGGGCATACGCCTTCCTGCACCACGACGACATCCCGCAGGTGGAGCGGGCGATGCGGAACCTGGATGCAAAAAACCCTGTCGTGCAGCTCACCTACCGGGCCAGGCACAGGGACGGGCATTACCTCTGGGTAGAATCGCGGTTCCGGGCAATCGTTGACGGGGACACCGGGCAGGTTGTCGAGGTGTACGGCATCACGCGGGATATATCCGGCCGTGTCCTTGCAGAACAGGCGCTCCGCGAGAGCGAGGACAGGTACCGCACCCTCGTCGAGATCTCCCCCGATGCCATCCTCCTCCACCAGGACGGCCGGATCGTCTACCTGAACCCCGCCGCCTGCAGGCTTATCGGCGTCTCCTCGCTCGAAGAACTTTCATCGGTCGGCATCCTCGACATCATCAGTCCCGGGTACCGGGAGGTGGTGCGGGAGAACATTGAGAGGGACATCGATGGCAGGCCGACACCCCTCGTGGAACTCCCGATCGTCCGGCGCGACGGCACCGAGGTTATTATCGAGGGGAAAGGCGTGGGGACGGTTGTCAACGGGAAGCCCGCCGTGCAGGTGACCCTGCGCGACATCACCGAACGGAAGAAGGCGGAAGATACCCTCCGGGAGAGCCGGCAGAGGTTGGTTGCTTCCCAGCGCATCGCGAAGATGGGCGACCTGACCTGGAACCTTGAGACCGGCGAGATCATCTGGTCGGACGGGATGTACGCGCTGCTCGGTTTCGACCGAGGGGAAACCGTTGACATGGCACGGGTGTATGCACAGAACCATCATCCCGAAGACCGGGAGCGGGTCAATACCTGGCTGAACGACAGTATCCGGTCCGGGAGCGGCCGGATCCCTGAAAACGAATACCGGGTCATACGAAAGGACGGTACGGTCCTTTTCGTGCATGCCGAAGGGGAGGTACAATATGCCGAAGGAAAGCCGGTGAAGGTGTTCTTAACCCTCCAGGACATCACCGGACGGAAACTGGCCGAACAGGATATCCGGCAGGCACGGGACATGTTTCGGACGTTCATCGACCACTCGTACGATGCTGTCATCATCCACGACACAAAAGGCGGGATTCTCAATGTGAACGAGACGATGCTCACGATGTACCGGCTCACGCGGGAGGAGGCGCTCTCCTTAACGATTGAGGATATCACCGGCCCTGCCTGCAGGAGGGAGGACGTGGGGGCGCGATGGGGGGAGGCGCTTGCCGGAAAAGACCAGTTCTTCTCCTGGCAGGCCCGTCGCCCCCGCGACGGCTCGCTCTTCGATGTCGAGGTCTATCTCACCCGCGTCACGATCGGGGACCGGCCTGTCATCCTCGCCAATGTCCGCGACGTGACGGAACGCCGGCGGGCTCAGGCAGCATTGAAGGAGAGCGAAAACAGGTACCGCACCCTTGCCGAGGTTTCATCGGACATCATCTTTCTCATTGACCGGGACGACCGCGTGATGTACGCCAACAGCGCGGCCGCCGCGCTCGTGGGGATTCCCGCCGACCAGCTCGTCGGGACACAACGCTCGTTGCACTTCTCCGGCAGACATGAGGAGTACCAGGCAGAGAGGCTGCGCCGGGTATTTGACACGGGACAAGGCATACGCGAGGAGAGCGCGTCAGAGATTGCCGGCATCCTGCACTGGTTCGATCACTCCCTTACCCCCGTCAGGGATGCCGATGGCAGGATTACCGCGGTGCTGGGTTCATCGCGCGACATCACGGATCGCAAACGGACCGAAGAGGCGCTTGCTAAAAGCGAGCGGCGGTTCCACGAACTTGCCGATCTGCTGCCCCAGAACGTCTGGGAGTGCGACATTACCGGAAGACTGACGTTTGCCAACCGCCACAGTTTCGAGATGTACCGGTATAGCCCGGAGGATATCCGGAAGGGACTAAGCGTCTGGCAGATGATCCACCCCGACGACAGGCAGCGGCTTTTCGGAATTTTTACCGAGGCCCTGAAGCATTCCCCGGAAGAGTTCCCGACCCAGCATGAATACACCGCCATACGCAGCGACGGAAGCACGTTCCCTGTCATGATGTACCTTGTCCCCATCATCACCGACAACCGGATCACGGGGATGCGGGGGATCGGGATCGACCTGTCGGAACAGAAACGGATCGGGGATGCGCTTCGGGAAAGTGCCCGCGCATTCCAGGCACTCGCGGAGAACTCGGTCGATGTTATCAGCCGGATCCGACCGGACGGTACCCTCATCTACGTGTCCCCTGCGGTCAGGCATTGTCTCGGGTATGTGCCGGAAGAGATTACGGGGGCCGGGGGATTTAAGTTCTTCCACCCCGACGACCTGCCGCATGTCCGCTCAATAATGCGTTCCTTTGCGGACCTCGGGATCGAGACCGGGACCGACAGGTTCCGGATGATGCACAGGAATGGTTCCTCTGTCTGGTTCGAAGCCACCATCCGGGCGACCCGCGATGAAAAAACAGGTCAGATCACTGAGTTCACCGTGGTTTCCCGTTTAATCCCGGCCCCGGGCGACATGCAGCCACGTTCCTGACGGCGAGGGCGCCCCCGGTTCACTCAAACCATGAGCGCCCCGGGTGCCGCGGCCGGATACGATCGGTACCTTCGCCTGCCGTACTGTTCACGGCCGGTGAGACCGGGTAGGCCGCCATCTCTTCTGCCGGGAAAGGCTGGAGCAGTTCCCTGAGTTCGCCGTCCGCAAACGGGGCGTCCGAGAGCCACCGCTGCTCGTGCTCCCTCCGGAGGATTGCGGGCATCCGGTCATGGATCGGGCGGACAAGCCCGTTTGATTCCGTCGTGATGATCGTATAGGTCGCAAACGCCCTTCCGGAAGCGTCCTGCCAGGTGTCGCAGAGGCCGGCCATCGCAAAGAGAGCCTTGTTTTCGAGATGGACAAAATACGGCTCCCGGCGGCCGCCGGCCTTTTTCCATTCGTAGAACCCGTTGGCAGGCACGATGCAGCGGTTGCGGCCAAGCAGGCTTGCAAACACGGGCTTGCCGGCGAGGGTTTCGGCACGGGCGTTGATCGGGCGGGGAGAGGCGGCAGGGTCCGCTGCCCGGTGCGGGATGAGCCCCCACTGCATCGCCATGAGGCGGTTGCCCCCCTCTCCCCGGACGATAACCGGGTTATCCGTCCCCGGCGCGATATTGAACCGGGACCGGAACCCGAGCGTCGGGTCAACGATCAGGAACCTGCCCCCGAGATCATCGATCCCCCACAATGCATACCTGCCGCACATACCCTGGTACAACCGTACCGGCAAAACCCCACATCAATCTTTTGTTCATACGCGGCAGGTTCCCGCCGCAAAAACACTTTCACGCCGCGCGTTCCCTGAGCATAATAACCCGTAGCGCGAGAGGATCCGGGCGCATGGAACTCGATCTCTGCCCGTCCGTCACGCTCCAGACCGGAGCCTTCAGTGCAGTGACAGCCCCGGCTGAGACGATCACGGCGGCAATCAACGCGAACGCGGACCTGCGGCGGTTCATGTTCCTCTTTGTGTCGGGCAACTACTCCCGGCTCCTGAGCGGCATCGGCCGGGTCTCCGCAAACTTCGAGGTCCGGCGGGCGTTCACGGTCTTCCAGATCCTGACCATCCTCAACGAGTCGTACCACACCATCATCCTCATCGAACACGACCCGACACTCTACGAAGGGATCGACAGGGGCACCGTGGTGCCGCAGGTGATCCGGGCCTTCAGAGCGGCGGCGCGGGACGCGATGGTGATCCTCTATGCCCCTTCCGCGGATTTCACCTTCCACGCGATTGCGCGGGAGGCGGACCGGGTCTTTGTCATCGCGCAGCCGGCACCGCCGGCCTTCCGGGGCAGGGCGCGGCGAGTGGGCGGGGAGCGGGAGAACGGGTTCCGGCGACAGAAGACCCTGGAGGCATTTTATGGGACGCAGCATCATGAGCAGCAGGCTGGCGGTAAAGGACCTCTCCCTGCGGTGGTTACAGGCGACACGGGCGCTCCGGACCGATGAACAGAAGTACGGCAACGATCTGGTCCGGATGGTCCGGCAGCACAGCAGCGAGGGGTTCTGCGCCTTTGACGACCCGCTCGAGTCCGCTATGTTCTCGGTGCTTGTCGAGATCCTGAAGGAGCGTGACCGGACCGACCGGGAGGACGACCGTCACAACCGGCGGGAACGGGAGCATGTGGATCCTTGACTCGGTTGCCCGGGACGGTTTTGTCGATCTCTGGGACAAGGGATCTTCCGGGGTCCGTCGGATCCGGGAGGAGTACCGGCCGCCGTTCTACATCCACTTCCCCGACCCGCACCTCCACAGGGACCTGATAGGGGCTCTCGAAGCGGAGTTCGGGGCAACGGAATGCCGGTTTGCAACCATCTTCTCGGACCTTCCGGGGTACGCGGTCGTTGCCGACAGGAGCGTCGCGGAACGGATCGAGCAGCAGGCGGCGTTTGCCGTAGAACTGTTCAACGTGGACACCCGCCGCGACCAGCAGTACCTGGCGGAGCGGGGGATCTTCCCCTGCGGCAATCCTGAGGACTCCCGCTTCTCCCCGGCGGTCCCCCATTCCCTCCGGCAGATGGAGATCCGGGTTGAGGGGAACCCGGCAACCGGCCACGGGATCCGCGGCATCGCGGTTTCCTGCGAGGGGCAAAACGAACGCCTGTGCGGGAGCGAACCGGGAATCCTTGCCGATCTCTTCTCCCTCATTACGTCCTGCGATCCCGACATCGTCCTCTGCCCGGATGCCGACATCCGGGTCCCCCGCATGGCAGGGCTCGCGAAGAAGTACTGCATCCCGTTCACCCTGAGCCGGACCGGGCGGTACCGGACGATGAACTCCCGGTCCTACTGGAGCTACGGCAGGATGGAGCACAAGGAAGGGGCGGTCATCCCCGACGGCCGCATCCTGATCGACACGGAGCAGAGCTTCGTGTACCGGGAGGGCGGCCTCCCCGGGATCCTCATCGGCTCCCGGCTGAGCGGGCTCTCCCCCAACCTCGTGAGCCGGTTCACGCCGGGGACGCTTGTCAGCAGCTACGAGGTGTACGACGCCCTCTCCCGCCATATCGCCGTCCCGTTCCGGAAGGCCGATGCCGAGGAGGTGCGGCAGCTTGCGGACCTCCGGGCAAAAGACCGGGGCGGGATGATGTTCCAGCCACGGCCCGGCGTGTACGAACAGGTGTACGAGATCGATTTCACCTCCCTGTACCCAAGCATCATCGTGCACCGCAACCTCTCCCCGGAGACGATTAAGGATCCGGGCCGGCCGGGCCGGCGGGGTTTCCTTGCGGACGTCCTTTCCCCGCTCCGTGCCATGCGGATCGGCACCAAGGCGCAGAAGAAGACGGATCCGTCCTGCGCCGGGATCGACTCCGTCCTCAAATGGATGCTTGTGACCTGCTTCGGGTACACCGGGTACCGGAACGCGAAGTTCGGGCGGATCGAGGTGCACGAGGCGATCACCGGGGAGGCGCGGGAGATCCTGCTTGTAACCAAGGACATTGCCGAGTCCATGGGATTTACCGTCCTGCACGGCATCGTCGACTGTCTCTGGGTGCGGGGCTCCACCGTCGCTGCGCTGAAAGCCCGGGTGGAGCAGGAGACCGGCCTTCCCACCGAGGTTGACACCTACTCCTGGATCGCCTTCCTCCCGATGGCGGACGGCTACTTCGGCGCCTACAACCGGTACTACGGCCGGCTCGCCGACGGGAGCATCCGGGTCCGGGGGATTGCCGCCCGGCGGCACGACACCCCGGAGTATGTCCGGAACATGCAGCAGGAGATGCTGACCGCGATGAGCCGTGCGAGAACGGCTGCGGAGCTCCGGGCGCTGGAGGGGACGGTGATGGCGATCTACCGGCGCTCCTATGACGGTATCGGGAGCGCCGATCCCGGGGAGTTCGCCGTCAGCCGCCGGATCAGCAGGCTCACCTATACCCACCGGTGCCTAGAGGGATCCGCCGTGCAGGCATACCGGGACCGGGGACTGGAGGTTGCCCCGGGCATGAAGATCACGTACGTCGTGCGGGATGCAAAGAAGTACCTCGTAGACCCGGCATGGGAAGCGTCCTTCATCGATATCCCGTACTACCATACCCTGTTGGACAAGGCATGGGAGGAGATCGCGTTTGCGGTCAGGGCGCCGGGGCAGACAGGCAGGGAGCCGGTTTATGGGTACATTTCAGATCTGTCGTAACAGTGATGCCAGGAGGTTCTTGGGAACACCGGTTTGGGAAGTCTTTGACAGTAAGATGATGACCGTAACCGTTCTATTCACTTCCCGTCGCAGTTGCAGGAGGGTTCCTGTTTCAGCGTCCCGCAGCAGGACCCATCGTCCCCGCCGCAGCTGCACTCCGTGTCCATGTCCTTTCCCCGGAGCGCAGCGCCGATCATCGCCCATGCGCAGCCGACCCCGCTCCGGACGGTGATCGCCTGGACCGGGCAGTTACCGGCGCACGCCCCGCACTCCATGCAGGCGGAGGGCCGGGCGAGTTCCGCGTGCTCCGCCCCTTCCGCAAAGACGCCGTGCGGGCAGACCTGCGTGCAGCGTTTGCAGTTGATGCAACGCTCGGGGTAATATCTCAGGCTCGTATCCTTGTAACTGTCGAACACTTAGATCACCCCGAGAAGCCGGCCTACGCCGACCGCGATGCCGGCGAGTGTCCCGGCAACCGCCATGACCGCCATGACCGGGACGTACCGGAAGATCTCCTGTTTTACCCCGGTCCGGGACGTGAACGTCGTGCACCCGGTAAAGTTGAGCGCGAGGTATGCGACAACGGCAGGGATGAGGAGGAGCGCCGCAACCGCTGCCAGCAGGCCGGCCCACGGCAGTATGCCGGGCGTTCCGGCGAACATGGCAGCAAACGGGATCGAAAGGACAAGCCCGAGGATAAGCCCCTTTGTCGAGAAATCTTTTGTCGGGATGACAGGAAGGAGTGCCGGGAAGATCACGGTCCCGCCGATTACCGCGGTGAGTGCCGCGAGCGCTGCGACCGCGCCGGCAAGGAAGTACAGGGCTGCTGCGCCAAGGATCGCGGGAATGGCCGCGTGGACCAGCTCCACAGGAGAGAGGACGATCCGGTCACGGAACGGGAATTCCACCCGGCGCATCGCGGGGGTTGCCTTGTTTGTCTTCAGGTACTCGGGAAGATCGCGGGCTCGCACCGGGCCGAACTCCACGAGGAACTTCGACCGGCGCATGACCTCCGGCCAGGAGATCCCCGGCGCCCCGAGCTGGGGGACGATGATCTTCCGGTGGCTCACAACGTCTGCAAGTCCTGTGACGGAAATCCGGTTGACCAGTTCGTCGGTCCCGAATGTCCCCTTCCCTGCGGCGCACCAGACGTTGATGCCCTTTGTGTCGAGCACGAGGATCCATGCATCGGTCCCGGCAAGCGCGGAGCGCAGCGCATCGAAGCTGAGCGTGTAGTTCGCCGACGCAAAGACCGGCGATTCCGGAGTCGGGTTCCCGAGCCGGTACAGGCCGGGCGTGACGGTG
The DNA here is from genome assembly GCA_964574125.1 of uncultured Methanoregula sp. Lineage (GTDB taxonomy): Archaea > Halobacteriota > Methanomicrobia > Methanomicrobiales > Methanospirillaceae > MVRE01. The sequence goes on along the minus strand of CAZNLI010000041.1, from coordinate 1,823 downwards.
TGGCCCATCCGGTTCACGCCCCAGCGGGCGAGGAAATGGTCGAGGTTATTGGCGGGCGTGATCGTGCTGTCCGTCTGCATGATCGTGGCCGGCGTCCCGGTATTTTCAATGTCAGGACAGCAGGAATCCGCGGGCTTTCCGCAGCAGGTGCAGCCGGTTGTCGTTGGCGTATCCATGAGAGAATCTCCCGGTTATCTCCTGTCCATGCCTTCGACCAGCGGGCCGAGGACATCCTTCACCATGCCGCTTAAGTTCTCGACCTTCAGTAACGCGAGGCAACAGACGCTGCCGTTTTGCTCCCAGCCGATCAGCGCGAGCTTGTCGCCGGTCTTTATCCCGGCCTTCTCGCGGACATCCTTGGGGAGCACCATCTGGCCGCGTTCGTCAACGGAAAGGACGGCCTCGACCCGGCACATAGAACCTGTCGGGCAGCCGCAGGATGCTTCCGCGGGGGATTCTGTTTTCTTCAGCATGGATGCAAAACCTTCCCTGAGGTATTGCTTTACACACTATTTATATTTTTCAGAAAAATCAGAAAAATCTGAACATTGAACGTTCAGGTGCCCGGGATATCCGCACGACCGGCCCAGGAAATGGCGCGAGCCTAAAGATACCTCCTCACCCGATTACAATACTCCTCGTACTTCTGGCCGAAGGTATTTCGCAGATGTCCCTCCTCCGCGAGGACGATGGTGTGATGGACGGCGATCGTAAAGATTCCAAACCCTGCAACAACAGGATTCAGGGTGTAGAGCGATGATGCAGCGATCGTCGCATACACGCCAACGTACATCGGGTTCCTGCTGAGCCGGAATAATCCGTCAGTCCGGAGATCGGTCTCTTCTTTCGGGGTGCCGAGCCGGAAGGATTCTCCCAGCTTAAACCGGCCGAGATACATAAGCGCGAACCCGGCAACCCAGAACACCAGCGCAATAATCTGAACGCTGCGGGGCACTTCAACGATGGATATGCTGATGCCCCAGCTCTCAATGACCATCGCCCCCCAGATGACCAGGATGGAATACTTGCTGGCATAAAACAGGGTCCGGTTGATGGGGGCAGCACCGTCCTGTTCGATCTTCATTTTGAGAAACAACGCCCTCCCGCCGAACAGTACGATCAGGAAGCCGACGGGAAGGATCGTCACAAGGGCAGCTTCAATCATGTCCGTCTCCCCGTATTCATCCTGTTCTCCCGGTTCAGGAGCTCCTGGAGAATCCCCGGAACAGGACCCAGATGCCGGCGAGGATGAACAATCCTGCAAAGGCATACGGCCAGATCGCAGCCGGCGCAACAACGATGCTCGCCCCGACAAGGACCAGGAATGCCCCGATCAGGAGCAGAGTTGCGTTTGCGCTTCCTTTCTGCGTGTACTCCCCCGTCAGGGGTTTTCGTACCAGCGGAAGAAGCCCTTCGCCAACAAAACCGATCCCGAGCCCGATCAAAAAGCCGGTGAATGCGTACCCGGCGAGGATTCCCATGCCAAGTCCGATCAGGATGCCGGCCGGTATAATGAACCCGCACTCCTTCCGGTGTTCCCCGGGTTCTGTAAGCCCGGTCTTTCGTTCAATCTCCCTTGCATCCATGGTTTTTCCACAGTTGTCTGATGTCATGCTTCGTTCCTCATGAACTGAATAAGAAAAGGCCGGACGGGACGTTATGAATTGAGCCATACATATAGGGGCATATATTATATCACCTCACAGGGGGATTGCAGTGCATGAAGAAGATGACGGTCAGGCTTTCCGCGGACATCTTCGATTACTGCAAATCCTATGGCTCTGTCATCGAACGGTTCGAAGTGATCTCGCTCTTCAACCTGG
>CAZNLI010000040.1:9264-14483 GCA_964574125.1 uncultured Methanoregula sp. | reverse complement strand
CGCTCCGGATCGGCGGGGACATGGTGCTCGGGAGCCGGATGACCGGCTGCGTCGGGGCTGTCGGGGTTGCAGAGCACCTCACCGCACGGAAATCCATGAAGCCGGGCGACGTCCTCTTAATGAGCGAGGGTGCAGGCGGCGGGACGATTGCAACCGCCGCGATCTACTCCGGGTTCCCCGACGTTGTCGAATACACCATCAACCTCAACTTCCTCAATGCCTGCAAAACGCTTGCGGCAGACCCGGTCTTTCCAAAGATCCACGCGATGACCGATGTGACGAACGGCGGGCTCCGGGGCGACGCGTTCGAGATGGCGGAAACCGCCGGCTGCCGGATCGTCATCGACGAGCAGGCAACGCAGGATCTCGTCGAACCCCATGTACGGGCAATGCTGGAGGATCTGGAGATCGACTACCTCGGCGTCTCGCTCGATGCGCTGCTCGTCGCAGCCCCGCCCGGCGCTGCTGGCGCGATCTGCAGGACTGTCCGGTCAGCGGGTGTTGCGATGCACCCGATCGGGAGGGTCGAGAAAGGAGCTGCGGAATCGGTCCTTGTCATCGACGGCAAAGAGCGCGACTTCGCCCCCCGGTTCCGGGAATCCGCCTACACGCCGGTAAAAAAGGTCGTGGACACAAGGGCAAAGGACTTCGACGAGATGAAGGCAAAGGTCCTCCGGGCGTCGGAAGCGGCGATCGCGAAGAAGAAGCGGATTTTATACCGGTTACAAAAACAGGCTTCCTGATCGTTTCTCAGGTAAACAGGGACCTGTTCCCGAATTTTATTGCTGTTAAAAAAAAAGTAATTGATACTGTTTACTCGTTCCGGATCCGGATAAGAAGAATCACGCCAAGGAACCCGATGATGAAGGCTGCCGGCATGAACAGTGTCGGGAATTCAGGGGCTGGAACGGGGTTGGTTGTTGTACCAACGCAGAGGTCATCGATGACCCAGTACTGTCCGGTGTCGTGGACGATAACATAAACAATATCGTTGCCGCTGACGGTTAGCTTGTCCATTGTGGAGGTTTCAAGGTTATCGATTGTCGGCCCTGCAGTATCGATAAGGGTGCCCTGGGAATCATATGCTTCCAGCCAGACGGGTGAATGTCCAGATACAAGAAGGCTTACATACGCTGGTGGTGTGTCAAAGCCGATCAGGCCACCAGCATTGGACTCTCCAGATGCACCTTCGAGGCTCACCCAGAAATTGCCGTTGCAATAGTAAGCCGGATAAATCCAGTCATGATTTGTAGAGACATCCCCATACTTCCAGGAGGATCCTTCAGTTACTCCGGTAAAGGTCAGCCCGGGATACTGATTCGTGATTTCTGTAAGATCAGATCCATCCTCGAAGTCGATGTAGATATCACCATCGCTCTGGCAGGTGTTCTGGCCGACAAAATTATGAACGACATCGCCTGCACTTGCAATCCCTGTAACCGCAAGGAGCGATACAAGGCAGACAAGGAAAAGCATTTTTCTCTCCATTTAAAAAACTCCCATTAACGCACGATACGTGCTCATAGCGAAACTCATCAGGGTTGCTGATAAATATCTGCAATGCACCGGCGCAAGGCACCATCCTTCCGTCCAGTGATGCGTCAGCTGCATCATCGTTTCCGGAAAACCGGTTTCGTGCAATATTGCCGACGGGGATTTGCAAAGATATACGGAAAAATCCATTTGCCGGAGCAAGGGCAGTCAGGAATCTCCGGAAATAATTCCGGTAAAAAAAATAGAATAGTTTATAAATGATCATATGGGGCCGGCATGCGCTCCCGGCGTTCAGGCAGCAGATCCATGGATTTCCCTGAAAATATCCCGAAAAAATGTGAAGGGGGTGTCGTACCGGTTTACTCCGGCTTTGTCCCCTTGACGCAGATGTTGTAGGCGAGCTGGGGCAGGCGCCGCTCGACAAACGGCTCGACCCGCTGCGCGAACTTAAAGAGCGGGTCGATGAGTCCCTTGTGGGCAAACGAGCACCAGTTCGTCTCCACGTCAATAAACCCGGCGCCGGTGAAGAGTCCCGTCATCTCATCCTCGTTGAAGTACCGCTCGCCGAAGTCATGGGCAGCAACATGGTTGATGTGCAGCTTGTCGCCGAGCTGGTAGATCGCAGGGATCCCGGCAGTCAGCAGTTTCTTCCCGAGCGTGCAGATCGCAATCGTGCCGCCGGGTTTTAGCACCCGGTAGGACTCGGCAAGCATCCTCTGCGGGTCCTTCATGTACGAAAACGCGAGCAGGCTTGCGATGGAATCGAACGTTTCGTCTGCAAACGGCAGGGTCTCCCCCACACCGACCGTGAAGTCCGTCTGCCGGCAGCGACGGCACGCCTGCCGGATCATCCCCCGGCTGATATCGATGCCAACCGCCGTCCCGCCGTCGGCGATATACTTCTCGACAAAGAGCCCGGTCCCGCAGCCGACATCGAGGAGGAACCCCCGGTCCGGGATCATCTGCATTAAGTGTTTGCTGACATGGATGTGGTAGCACCGGCCCTTCGAGTAGTCGTAGTGGTGGTCGTACTGGTCCGAGATCTGGTCATAGTGCTGCTGGATCTTCTCCTGCTTTACGGAATTCATGCTATCACATCGTACATGTCATGGACAAGCGATCCCAGATGGACGAACTCGTTGTTCGCATGCAGCAGGCGCACGTCGGCTGCCGCAAGCGCGAGCGCAAGGCCCGGGTGGTTATAGTCCCGCCGGATGACCGGCCGGATCTCCGTAAGAACCTCGCGCCCCGGGAGCCCGAAGTCGATCATCAGCGATTCAATCTGCTTTGCCGCCGTCCTTAAGTCCCCGTTCCTGACAGCGGCGAATGCGGAGGATGCAACGGTTACGGGTTCCGACCGGGTGGCTGCCAGAAGATCGCCGCCTCTCCCGGATGTCATGACCAGCTGGAGGAGCAGGAGCGCCCGGCGCATGTCCCCGTCCGACGCCTGCACGATCAGTTCCATCTGGTCGGGATCGCACGGGTGCATCCCCTCCTTCCGGGACTCGGCGGCACGGATCGTTTCGAGATGCCGGAGCATGAGGTCGCTCCCGATAGGCGCAAAGAAGAGGGGGAGGCACCGGGAGGAGATTGCCGGGAGGATCGCGCTCTGGTTGGTCGTGCTCAGGATGAACCGGCAGGTTCCGCTCGTGCGCTCCATGATCCGGCGCAGGGCCTGCTGGGCTTCCCGGGGCATGGCATGGGCGTCCTCGAAGACCATCAGCTTGAACGGCGCATCGAGCGGCCGGATCGCGGCGTATTCCCGGATGATATGCTTGAAATTGGTAAGGAGGCTCTCGCCCTTCTGGAACAGGTGGGCGTACCGCTCGTCCTCTTCAAGGTAACTTTTTCCCGATGAAAAAAGGTCTGCTGTCTGGAAGACCGAGGTGTTCTCCGGCCAGTTCCCGGCATACAGGGCGCGGGAGAACGCCTCGATTGCGGTGGTCTTCCCGGTGCCGTGCCGGCCGGTCAGCAGGAGATGGGGGACCGATCCCGTTTTCGCAAACGAGGAGAGGTGCCCGACTACCCGGTCCTGCCCGATGAGGCCGGCAAGGTCGGCGGGACGGTACTGTTCAGTCCAGAGCATCCTTGAGTCTCCCTGTCATCTCACATATTGCTTCTGACAAAAGATAATGGTTGTTCAGCGTCGCAACAAGCCGCTTTTGCTCGTCCGCCGGAAGTTCGCGGCATGCCTGCGTGATCCGGGGGAGGGCTCGTGTCAGTTCGTCCACGACAGTCAGGGTTGCCGACCGTGCGGTGCGGGAGAGCGGGTTGAGATCGATTGCGATAACCGTCTTTCCCATGCCGACAAGGACGCCGCACCGGTCCCCGTCTTCGAGCGGGACGAGCACGACATCGGCGGCGTACATCCCGTCCCGCCGGCACCATGCACGGTCATGGGGGAGGTCGAGGAGCTGTTCCGCTTCCCCGGAGAAGACATCGCACCCGGCGGACGCGAGGAGGGCCTCGATCTTCTGCACCCGCTCTTCCGTCCGGTGGAAGAGGTTCACCTCGACGAGCGCCCCGCTTGCCTGCTGGAGCGCTGCGATTGCCGGCGCGGCAAGGGCTGCGGCATTCCCGTTGACCGAGATGACGGGATGCTTTGCGGTAAGAAGGAGTGCTGCTGCCGTCCGCTCGGCGAGGAGCGCACTTTCCGTTGTCCGTTCCCCGATGAGGTAATCGAAGGCCTCTCCCCTCCCGTGTGAGGTCAACCCTTCGAGCGTGACGATCCCCTGCCGCGCGAAATCCGCGAGCCGTTCCCGGGTGACAAGGGACTTGTAGCGCGGGTGCGATGGCGGGATGTCGCTCATGGCTCCTCCACGACGACCGGCCCGGACTTCGCGATTGTCATCCCGAACACTTCCCCGAACCGGGCAAGGACCGGCCGGGCATTGTTTCCGCAGGCAAAGACCCCGTTCCCGAGCATCGTCATGCTCGCGGGGACGCCGGCATCGTCGCAGGCGGCAAGCACGCTCCTTACCTGCGGGGTGACAAGCCCGCTCTTCTCGGCAAATGAGCGGGCGTTTGCGAAAAATTCCGGGAACGTGCCCGGCTCCCCGTCCGGAAACGCGACGGCAACCTTTGCCATCTGTTCAGGAGAGCCAAGGACGGTTGGCGTATGGATCGGACCGAAGCTGACCGCGTACACGGGCTCGCCGATATCCGTAAACCGTCGGATTGGCGCATCGATGCCGGCAACCGTCCTGACAACCATCCCCCCGCCCCGGCAGGAGACGACGTCGCCAAGGCCGGTCCGGTGCTTCACCTCTGTCTCGTGCGCAAGGTGCGCGATCCGCCGTTCCGAAAGACCGAGATCGTACAAACGGTCCAGCGCCATCAGCGTGGAGAGGAGGGCGGCAGCCGAGAGCCCGAACCCGGCGCCGATCGGGAGCCGGCACCGGGTCGTAACTGCGGCGGTCACGCCAATTGTATCCATGGCGGACCGGAGGAGCGGCGAATCCTGTGCAACCTGCGAGACTTTTTCATCGGCACCGGCCCGGAGGACTTCGATTACAGTGCGGTCTGCCGGGGTAACCGTGGAACGGACCCCTTCCGAGATCACGATGCCGGCCCCTACGCTTCCGGTGGTTGCCGCGTCCGCTCCATTCACACGCCTGAAATACCCGGAGATATGGCCCGGGCAGAATGCAGCGGCGCTGCGGTGTATGGAACTCATGGGACCAGGAACCCCCAAAAGCAATCTTCCATACCGGTATGGTTCTGCA
>CAZNLI010000040.1:0-9164 GCA_964574125.1 uncultured Methanoregula sp. | reverse complement strand
CGGCAGGGGGAGGCGAGCACATCGTCAAGGATCTTGGGGAGCGGGACAAGGTCGATCGCCTGCTTCTTTCCGCTCCTGATCTTACCCGCAACCGGTACCGGGGCAAAGTCCGAGATCGCGGCAGCGCTGATGTAGATGTCGCAGCCGCATGCATCGAGGCACCGTGCAACCGCCTCCCGCATCTCTGTCGCGGAGTCCGCGTGCACGTTGTCAACGCACGGGAACCGGTCCCGGTGGACAACCGTAACATCCGCCCCGCGCCGGAATGCTTCGAGCGCGAGTTCGCGCCCCATTGCACCGCTCGACCGGGTCGTGAGCACCCGCACGTCGTCGACTTTCTCCCGGCAGGGCCCGCTCGTGATCAGCACCTTTTTCCCGGCAAGCGGCCGGCCGGCAACCGCACGTTCGCACGCGAGCACGATCTCGTCCGTGCCGGCGATCTTTGCCTTGCCCTCGGCAATCACCGGTTCGACAAGCACAATTCCCCATGATTTCAGTTTTGCAAGGTTCTCAATAACGGCCGGGTGCCGGTACATGCTGTGGTGCATGGCGGGCATGATGATAACCGGCTTTTTACTCCCGAGCGCCGTTGTCGCAAAGGTGGTCACCGGAGTATCGTCAATCCCGCACGCGATCTTCCCGATGGTGTTTGCCGTGCAGGGCGCGATCAGCAGGAGATCCGCGCTCCCGCCGTCGCCGCAGAGCCCCACGTGCTCGACAAGGCCGGTGATCCGGGTAATTGCGGGTTCGCCGGAGGCGTACGCGAGCGCGTCGGGCGCGACGATCCCGCAGGCGGCGGCGCTCATCACGACCCTGACTTTTGCCCCCCGGCGCCGGAGCGCGTGGATCACCTTCACCATCTCGACGGCCGCGATGCTCCCGGTAACGCCGACGACGATCTCCTTTCCGGCCAGTGTCTGCCTCATTGGATCACGATGTCCTGCACGATATGCCACGTGTGCGGGGCATACTTCTTCACCTTATGTACGTCAAGGGCAGCAGAAAAACCTGCTCCCGAAACGGCTGACCGGATCTCCTCCGCGACACTCCCGAGGCTGTGCAGGTGGATGACGGTTCCCGGTGCTGCATGGGCGAGGGCGTCGGGGAGCATTGTTACCGCATCGAAATGCCCCATGACGATCCGGTCATAGGTGCCGGAGAGAAGATCCCGGCAGTTCCCAGGGGAAGCGCTCACCCGGCCGGCGAGTTTGTTTGTTTCGAGGTTGCGCTGGAGATACGAGAACGCGACCGGGTTGATCTCCATTGCATGGACATCGGCGCCGGCGCCCGCCATCGGGATCGTGAAGTACCCGATCCCGGCGAACATATCGGCGACCCGCTCGCCCGGCCGGATCAGGGATGCCATGCGCCGTTTCTCGGGAAGGTTCCCCTGCGAGAACATCACCTTCGACGGGTCGAGCAGGTAGGTGTACCCGTTCTCCCGGTGCAGGACTTCGCCAACAGTCCCGTACAGCACCTCGCAGTCGGGAACCCGGGTGATATCGTCCATGGCCCGGACGAGCAGCACGCCCCGGGGCTTCCGGAGTGCGACGATCTTTTTCAGGTCGTCCGGAGCCGGAGCGGTTCCCCGCACAATGGCGATATCGCCGATCATGAAGAAGCCGCGCCCCCGGTATCGTGGCGGGGCTGTTATCTCGCGGTCAAAGGAGAACCCGTTTTTTACCGGCACGTACGCGGTCCCGTCGATGACACAGGGCCGGTGCGCAGGGTCCACCCACGGTTCCCCGGATACCCGGGAGAGATCGGCACGCGGGACTGAACGCACCTTCATGCCGTCACCTTAAACGGTTCACCGGAGCACCACGAGGCGATCCCCGTCGTGGAGGACGCGGACATGACACCCGGCTTCCAGAGTCTCGTTCCTGCCCTTCCGGTACTCGACGGTCGCGGACGTGACCGGGTCGATGATGCCCGCCATGTCCCGGTCCGTGTATGCGACGAGCGCGTCCTGCCCGTTCCGGGCGTTCCCGACCAGTTTCTCGACATCGTCCTCTTTCACCGAGCGGACCTGGCCTTCGGCGTAATCGAGCACGCGCAGGGAATGCGGGTCGACCGAGATCACCTCGGCATACCTTCCCTTCAGCCGGAGCACGTCGTTCTTCTGGTACCGCGGCAGGCGCACCGAGTACGTGACGCGGAAGAGCTGCCGCCCCGCCTTCTCCCCGACAAGCTTCGGGTGCGTCGTGTACCTCCCGCCCAGTTCCGCGGTGATCTTCTGGGCGAGTAAAAGCCCGATGTGCTGGCTCCCGACAACGATGTCGAGCCCGTCCCGGGTCTCCGTGACATCGGAGATGAACGAGAGCCGTTCGCCTCCGGTCTGGAGCGAGTTTTCAGCATCTTCTGCAAGCCGGGCCGCTGCCTGGATCTCGAACGGGCCCGGGCGCCGCCCGTCCGCCCGGACCTGCACCACGCCCTCGTAGTAACTCCCGCTGATCCGGTTGCACCGGTCGCACTGTTCTTTCACCCACGCGATCTCGATCTCGCAGGCACCCTCGACCGGCTGTTTGTACAATGTCCCGGTGAAGGTGACATATGCCCGGGACCGGTTCTGGCTTATGTCGATAATCCGGATCTTTGTATCCGGGTTCTTCACGTCCCGGTGGATATGGATCGCGTTCCTGACAAGACCGTCGGCAATCTCGGCGCGCTCCCTGCCGGTATCGGTCCAGACGCCAAGCGCTTTCTCGGCACCGCAGGCCGGGCAGTGGATGGACTCCACCCGGCTGTCGCAGGTGAGGTACTGCACCGTGCCGGCCCGGCACCGGTTGCACAACCCCCCGCTCTCTGATGGCTGCCCGCACTTCGGGCAGAACCGGTCTGTTATTCCCATGGCTTACAACCTGAGGACGAGCGCGTGCGGCACCCTGCCGACAAGGATGCAGCTCGCTTCTTCCACTATCCCGTGCCGTACCGCAAGGGCAACCGAGCGTTCGCCCATGATGTTTGCGTTTTCGGTGGCGCGGAGGGCTGTAACGACTTCTTCCTCGGTTGCCACCCGGTTCCCGTAGAAGGACTCGGTGATCCGGATCTCGACCTCGCCATCCGCGATTGTCGTGTTGATCAGTTCCCGGTCGCAGACGGCAACAACCATGCCGGCCCCCGGCGACCGGTGGATTTTTAAGAACATTGATCACTCGTATGTCGGAAGGGAGTAAAAAAGGATGCTTCGTGCAGGCAAAAACAGGGACCGTTCTCGTGCCTTGCAGGAGAACATTGAAGCCTGATCATGAAAAATCCTGACACGGGAGCAACCATGGGGCTGTCGTTGAGATTCCCTGCCTGGGTCACCGGTATCCTTATCGCCGGGCTTCTAATTTTTGTCCTTGCCGCCCTCCCGGTTGTCGTAAATGAGAGCCGGGAAAGGACAGGGCACCATATCTTCGATTACACGGTCCGGATCTCGTCGGATACACCTCTTGAAAACCTGACCCTCATCCTCCCGTTACCGTCCGTGCATGATTCATCCTCCCTTGGCAAAGATCTCATAAACGGTTCGGGTTATGGCATACCCCCCGGGTGGAACATGACGCCCGGATGGTGGAACGGCACACCAATGCTGAAAGTGATCGATGTGCAGTTCATGCCGGAGCGGGCACCCCGCCCTGTTCCGACCAATGAGGATGAAGGAGAAACCGGGCCCCGCGGGCAGGAAACCATCACGATACAGCCGATCGGACTCGCGACAGCCGGAATTTCTCCGGGTACCCGGAATGGATCCGCTTACAGCATCCGGATCGAACAAGGTACAAACGGCACGGCTGTAGTCCGCGAGTTACCTGGCCTGCGCCCGGTTGAATTCGGAATCCGGGATACGATTACGACGACCATCAACACCCGCGATCCTTTCGGTACTGAACCGCTCCTGTACCCGAAAGAGAATCTCCATGAAACAATCTGCGATAATCCCGTCACGGAAACCGCACGCTGTTTTACCTGCACTTCACCGGTGTATATCGATTACCGGTCGGCTGAACCGGCGGATATTGAGATCTCCGTCTCCCTTTACGCGGGCAATGAATGGTGGGAACCGGGATGGTCGGGTAACTCGTATACGGACAGGATCATCGCGACCCTTCAGGATGATGAGAAGGGTTGGGTGAAGGCGGAAGGGACCATCGTGACGGGGAACGGGCGGTATTAGAGATCCGGACAGGTATTGGTCGCGATACCCGATACCCGATACCTTCCGGATCGCGCGGCGGACAGATGGTTTCCGGAAGAAAAATTCCTAAAACCTGCAAAATGTAACAATTCCATCCTATTTCAGGACAATCTTCACGCCATACACCCGCTCCACCGTCTCCACGTGGATCCGGTGGCAGTCTTCATCGGTCATCGCGCCGGATTCCAGCAGGTGCCGTGTGATCCGGGGAACGGATTTCGGGCCGATCACCGCGCCGGGCCGCGAGTTCTCGTCCATGTAGTCGCTCTCCATCGTGAACGCCCGGCCCTCCCTGCAGAGCGCCGGGATCGCCTCGTGTTTTGCGATGAAAGAGGGGGAGAGCGGGGTGTCCGGCGTTGCGTAGTGCTTGACGACCCGTAAGGGATCCATCCCGGCTTCCCGCGCCATCGCCACAACATCGGTGCACGGGCCGCTCTCGGCATGGATCTGGAGGGCGCAGCCGTAGTCATGGGCAAGGGCAAGTGCGTGGGAGAGGACCCGGTTCGACGTCGCCCACACATCGGGGGTGACCTCGTAATGGGGGCGCCCGCTCTTGAGCGCTACTGCCCTGCCTTCCGCGACATACCGCGCGGCAAGGTCAAGCCCGCCTTTCATCACCTCTTCCGCCCGCTCAAGCCCGATCCTCTCCGCGATCTGCGTCATCTCCGCCGGGTGGACGCCAAGGACCGTGAAGACGACGATACCGGTCCCAGCGACCAGCTCCGCAACACGGATCGTCTCGTCAAAGACCTGTTTGTAGTCGGATGGATCGGAGGGGGCGATCCCAGACGAGGACGCTGGTTTCGCGACAAGGAAGAGATGCGTTCCCCCGGCCCGGAGAAAGTCCTTTGCCGCCTCGATCCCCCGGCCGTTCTCCGGGTCGATGTGGATATGGTCGTCAGTGACGGGATACTTCGGGGATTTCACGGCATTCCACGACCTGCATGAGCGGGTAACCTTCACGGGGGGCAAGGCGGGCTTTGCAGTACGCGTAGTTCACCCGGGTCACAATCGTCACATCGAACATCAGGCCGGCAAGCTCACTATATCCGAAGATGTTCTCCTTCATGAGGCTCCTGTCGAGCCGGACCGTGATCTCCTCCACGAAGGGCTGGAGGATGACCGCCTTCTCGATCGCCGATTCGACGCTTCCCGCGCTCTCCCGGCAGATTGGGGTGCCCACCCACTGGTGGTAGAGCGCCCCGAGCTTGATGCCTGCCTCAAAAACTGCCTGTTCGCGGTCGGTCATCGCTGCCGGTGGATCGTTCTTTTTACCGGAGCGCCCGCCAGTGACCCCCGCCTTATCCTTTGCCACTCGCTTCATTGTGCCAATCCCTCACCTGTTCCGTCAGATCAACTGGATGATCCCGTTCTTGGGCTCCATCGCCTCGCCGTTCCGGAGCAGCATGTCGATCCCGTCGCGGACCTTCTCCTTCGGGAATCCACGGCCTGCAACCGTCTCGATCACCTGGTCGATGGAAGCCCGTTTCCCTTCGCCGCCCAGCTCGCGGATCGCATCCTTGATCATCCGGACAAGGTCCCGCTTCTCCTTCGAGATGCCGGTTGCGACCTTGTCGATATCGAAGGTGCCGGTCCTCGCGTCGTACGCGACCTGCCGGAGGCATGCATCGACGATCCGGATGACCCGCTCGGCATCCTCCATCACGATGGTATCGGAGAGCCGGATCCGCGCGCTCGCCTCGGCGAGCCGGACGAGCGCCTCGAGCTGCCGTGCGGTCACCGGCACCGGCTTGGAAGGCTCGGCAACGCCCCGGAGCTTGAGGTAGTACGAAACGAGCGCGTCCTTTGCCTCCTTCGAGAGGATGGGGAAGCAGGACCGTTTGGCGTACGCCACGTACTTCCGGAAGATCGTGGGGGGAATTTCAGGCTGGACGGGGGTGAGCTGCTCGCTGATATATTCCATGGTCACCCCGGGGATCGGTGTCTTTGCGTGCTGCGCGATCAGTTCCCCGACGCTGTGGGTCTTTAAGATGTGCTCGGCGATTGCAGTGTCGAGCTTCTGCTCCGGCTGGTCCGTCATCACGAAGATCAGGTCGAACCGGGAGAGAAGCGACGGGGGCATGTTGATCTGGTCGCCGATGTCGCCGTACTGGTCGAACCGTCCGTACTTCGGGTTCGCGGCGCCGAGAAGCGCGCACCGCGACTTCAGCGTCGCCGTGATACCGGCCTTTGCAACCGAGATGGACTGCTGCTCCATCGCCTCGTGGAGCGCGCTCCGGTCCTCCTTCTGCATCTTGTCCATCTCATCGACCGCGGCAACGCCCATATCGGCGAGCACGAGCGCGCCGGCTTCGAGCGTCCAGCGCCCTTCGCCAAACTCGTCCTTGACCGCGGTCGCCGTCAGCCCTGCCGACGTTGACGACTGCCCGCTCGTGTAGATCGCGCGCGGCGAGAGTTTCACGACATACCGTAGCAGCTGGGACTTCGCGATACCGGGATCTCCGATTAAAAGGACATGGATATCGCCGCGCAGGTGGCTCCCGTCCGGCATCTCCTTTGCGATCCCGCCGAAGAGCTGGAGCGCGATCGCCTCTTTCACGTTCTCGCTCCCGTAGATTGTCGGGGCCATCGAGTGGGTGATCTTCCGGTAGATGTTTACGTCGCAGGAGAGGTTTTTGATCTCCTCTTCGGCCTTCTCATCGATCTCGACCTCCTCAAACTCCTTCTCCTGCACCTCGATCGAGTTGCATTCGAGGAATATGTCAAAGACCGTGCTCTTCTCGCCCTTCACCACCCGCTGCATGGACCGGAGGATCCCGTTGACGACCACCCGGTCGCCCGGGGCAACGATGCCGGCAAGGTCGTCGGTCACATCGATGTCGAGGGTCTGGGGCTGTTCGCCGCCACGCAGGCCTTCCGGCGACTCCTGCACCCGCAGCTTCTGGGAATCGATGAACCGGGACATCTTTGGCAGAAGTTCCAGTTTCTTGAACGTGCAGCCGTCGGTCCCGCACCCGTCCGGCTCGATGAATTTTCCGTATTTCTGGATCTTTTTCGTAAAGTGGCCTGCCGGGCACCGGAAGACCGCTTCGACGACCCGGGGCCGGACCTCGGTGGTCTTCCGCAGGATCCCCTCGATGGAGATGAACCGGTTGATGTCGTCGGAACGGATATTACGGATCCCGATCTTCTGCGGGAGGTTCCTGAACCGGACATTGATCCCCCTGACGTCTTTTCCGTCCTTTGCCCGGATCAGCTGGTTGACCCGGATCGCTTCCCAGACGTCTTCGAGAACCTTTCCGGGGTTTACCAGCAGTTCGTCGGCAAGGCCGATCCCGGCCTTCCCGAATTTCTCGACTTCCCGGTAATCGATGTACAGGGAACGGCGGTGCGGGTATTCCCGCGAAATTTCCGATAGTTCCTTCTTGTACCGTGACTTAAGGAACCGGCTCCAGTCTGCCGCACTGTCGGATGCGGTTTCCGGCACGGATTTTTCCACCGCTCCACCTCACCCGCGTTTTCCGACGGAGAGCACGAACCTTGCGAGCAGGGCCTCCATCTGGATGTCGGCATCCGCGCCCTCCGAGAGCCGGAAGTCCGCTTCGCCGAGATGATCGATCAGCTGCACTTTCAAGCCCCGGTCCATGTCCCTTTTTATCAGGGCGCGGTAGCACTGGTTGATCAGTTCGTTCGGGGCGATCCCGCGCTCGTGCATCAGCCGGGAGAGCAGGGTCTCGGCCCCGTCGAAGTCCCCGGCAAGCGCGAGCGAGAGCAGCTCGTTGATCTCCTCGGGGCGCGCCGTCGACGTGATGGCATAGACCATCGGCGCCTCGATGCTGCTGGAGAGGATTGCCGCCCCCTGCAGGGCGTTGATCGCCTTTCGCATGTCGCCTTCCGCGATGTAGACGATCGCATCCATCGCCTCTTTGCTCACGGTCAGGTTCTCGCGCCCCGCGATCCGCGAGATCTCTTCCTTCACCGCATCAGGGGCGAGGGGCTTGAACCGGTAGATGGCGCACCTGCTCTGGATGGGGTCGATGATCTTGGAGGAGTAGTTGCAGGAGAGGATGAACCGGCAGGTCTGCGCATAGGTCTCCATGGTCCGGCGCAGCGCCGACTGCGCATCGGTGGTTAACGCGTCCGCTTCATCGAGAAAGAGGATCTTGAACGTGGCCTCTCCGAGCGGTGTTGTCCGGGCGAACTGCTTGATCTGGTTCCTGACAACGTCGATCCCCCGCTCGTCGGATGCATTCATCTCCCGGAAGTTCATCTGCCAGGAATCCCCGAAGATCTCCCGGGCGAGGGTCACGGCAGCTGTCGTCTTCCCGACTCCTGCGGTTCCCGTAAAAAGCAGGTGGGGAAGGTTCTTTGTCTTAACGTAACTTGCAAGGCGTTCGACAATCGCCTCCTGCCCGACGATATCGGAAAGCCGTACCGGGCGGTATTTCTCGATCCAGATGGTGTGGTTCTCTTCCATATCAGTCCGACCCGGCCCTGACCCCCGGCCCGCGCCGCAGGATACCCTGGCAGCCGGTGAGGGTCGCGCGTGACAACCGTTTCACGATAAAAGTCATAATCTTTATCATACGAGTTTCTTAGTACTGCTTATGAAGTACAGGTTTGTGCTTGCGCTTTGTCTTTTAAGCCTCTTATGCCTGCTCGCGGTGTCCCCCGCGTCAGCGGATCTCAAAAAGATCGGGAAGGGCGGAACGGTCTACATCGGGGAGACCGGTCTTGACATCTCCTCGGCGCTTGATGGCGCACGGCAGATCGCGTGGTGGCCTGCCGGCAATTCGACCGACACCGCCCCGGCAGTCATCCTGAATTTAACCGAAACGGAGGCGTTCTCGTATACAATCAGCCCCACGGTCTTTACGACCCGGACCGGTACATGGTACCGGTACTACCCGAAGCCCCGGAACCCGGTCTTTGTCGTTGCAAAGCCAGCGTTCAACCTCACGGTCTGGGACCTTGACCACAACAGGGATATAACCGGACAAAGCGTCGCAAGAAGCACGAA
>CAZNLI010000039.1:0-14722 GCA_964574125.1 uncultured Methanoregula sp. | reverse complement strand
TGAACAAGAACACCATCCCGAACGAGACCAAGAGCCCGTTCGTCACGAGCGGCCTCCGGATCGGCACCCCCGCCGTCACCTCCCGGGGCATGAAGGAGGCCGAGATGCGGGAGATCGGCAGCTATATTGCACGGGTGGTAAAAGACATCCACAACGAAGCAGCGATCCGGGACGTGCACGCAAAGGTTGCAGCACTGGCAGGCAGGTTCCCGCTCTACCCGGAGTGAGCGCCTTCCTCCTTTTCCCCTCCCTTCGCCCTTTCCATGATTCTTGACGGAAAAGCCTGCTCGGAACAGCGGCTGGAGATCCTGAAAGACGCCATCGACGAGTCCGGGCTCTATCCCCACCTCGCGACCGTGATCGTGGGGGACGATCCCGCCTCCCGGATGTACGTCCGGATGAAGCACAAGGCCTGCGAGCGGGTGCACATCGGGTCCGTCGGGATTGAACTTCCGGCGGATGCGACAACCGACGCCGTGATGGCAGCGGTCCGGAGGCTCAACGAAGACCCGGAGATCGACGGTATCCTTGTCCAGCTCCCCCTCCCCCGCCAGGTCGACGCAACGCAGGTGATCGCATCGGTCGCCCCGGAGAAAGACGTTGACGGGTTCCACCCCTGCAACCTCGGGCTGCTCTTCTCGGGAAATCCACGGTTCTCCCCCTGCACGCCGCTTGGGATCATGACCCTCCTTGCAGCAAACAACATTGCGGTTGCCGGTAAGCATGCGGTCGTGCTCGGGCGGAGCATCGATGTCGGCCGCCCGCTCGCTGCGCTCCTCCTCAACGCGGATGCCACCGTGACCGTCTGCCACTCGAAGACTCCCGATATCGCGGCTGTTGCACGCGGGGCAGACATCCTTATCTCATCGGTCGGCAGGGCCCGGTTCGTTACGGCGGAGATGGTGAAGAAGGGCGCAGTCGTCGTGGATGTCGGCATCAACCAGCTGGACGGCAAGCTTGTCGGCGACGTGGACTTTGCAGCGGTCCGTGATATCGCGTCGGCGATCACGCCGGTCCCCGGGGGTGTCGGTCCCATGACAATTGCAACCCTGATGGAGAACACCTTCACATCGGCAAAACGGCGATCATGCGACAGTGTGTAATACAGGGAACCGCGATCGGGGGCGACGCCCCGGTCCGGATCATGGGGGTCATCAATGTCAGCCACGAGTCGTTCTACTCCGATTCGTTCGTGCAGGTGGACTCTGTTTTGAAGGCTGCAACCGCGATGGTCGAACAGGGTGCATCCATCATCGACATCGGTGCACGGAGCACCTCCCCGTATGCCCAGCCCATCAGCGGGAAGACCGAGGGGGAACGGATCGATGCCGCCTTAAAGGAACTGGACGGGAGCGGGATTGCCGTCTCCGTTGACACGATGCACCCGGGCGTGCTCGATATCTGCTTGAAGCACGACATCGCCGCAGCCAACGATATCGGCGGGTTCATCTACCCGGCCTATGCGCAGAAGGTTGCGGATGCAGGACTCCCGGCTTTCCTGATGGCTGCCGACCGGCAGCCGGGCGACCCGGTGGGCGTTGAAGCGACCCTTGCCGCGCTGGAACGGGTGACCCGGCGCTGCCAGGACTTCGGGGTGAAAGACTATGTTCTCGACCCCGGGGTCGGCATCTGGACACCCATGCGATCGGTCGATGACGACTGGGAACTCTGCCGTCACTTCGAGGAATTCCGGCGCTTTGACCGCCCCCTGCTCGGCGCGGTATCAAGGAAGACCTTCATCGGCATGCTCCTTGACCGGGCACCGGAAGACCGGCTGCCGGGCACCCTTGCCGTGACCATGGAACTGTTACGGAAAGGCGCATCGATCATCCGTGCCCACGATGTCGCCGCAACCCGCGACGTCATCAGAGTATACGGGCGGATGGTGAAAGGCACATGAACACCGGGTTCTCTGTCTTTGGTCTGAAGACCGGCCTGATCGGCAGCGGGGACGACCTTGCCGGCCGGCTCATCGCGACGGCGGAGTCCGCCTGCGGAGGGATCCGGGACGGCGACATCCTTGTCCTCGCCGAGTCCATGGTGGCGACAGCGGAAGGGAGGGTGATTGCCCTCGATACCGTCAAACCCTCGGACCGGGCACGGGAATACGCGGAGAAGTACGCAATGGATCCCCGGGTCGCCGAAGTCGTACTTTCCGAGAGCGACGAGGTTGTGGGCGGCATCCCGCATTTCCTGCTCTGCATGAAGGGGGGAACCCTCCTCCCCAATGCCGGTGTCGACGGCTCGAATGCGCCGACAGGCTGCCTCGTCCCCCTGCCGGCAGATCCGGATGCCAGCGCAGCGCGGATACGCCGGGAGATCGGGGAGCGGACCGGCCGGAAGATCGCGGTCATCGTTGCCGACAGCCGCACCCATGCCATGCGGGCCGGCTGCTCCGGGGTTGCCATCGGCTGTGCCGGGATCGCCTCGGTGATCGACGACCGGGGCAGGACCGATCTCTTCGGGAACACGCTCCAGGTGACAAAACGGGCAGTCGCCGACAACATCGCGTCCGCAGCCGAACTCGTGATGGGGGAGGCGGATGAAGGGGTGCCTGCGGCAGTCATGCGGGGGCTTGGGCTTCCGATCTCGGACGATGCCGCTGGCGTGGAATCCATCGACGCATCCGAATGCCTCTTCATGGGGCTGCTGAAGGGTTCCCGGAAAACGTGAAGCGGCTCCTCCCACGGGTGCTGACTATCCTGTTCCGGATAAGACCGCTGCCAAACGGGGGCTGTACAGGTACTTTCCCGTGATGTCACTTGTGAAATAGTGAGGGCCAGCCCGCCTCTTCCGTCTCCTCATCGTCTTTGTATGGCTCCTCGGGAAAGTCTTTGGCGATGAACCCGTACGCAAGGATGGCGACAGGAACAAGCAGGACGGCATAGAGGAGAGGGGGCCGGATGCCCTGGACAAGGAGAAAGAGGAACAAGGCGAGCGCAAATGCAATGACAGCCGGCCGCATATGTCAGGAATATATTTTTGAGAACTCTGATAATGGTATCCTGAGAGATACCGGAGCACCAACATGGATGAGAACGGACGTAAAAGAGCGGCATACCGGCTGATCGTCCTCTTTGGCATCGTCGCCATGCTCGGGGACATTGTCTATGAAGGCGCACGGAGCGTGGCCGGGCCGTTTTTACTGACCCTTGGCGCTTCCGCGTTCATGGTCGCATTTGTCGCCGGGTTCGGGGAGTTCGCCGGCTACGCGATACGGATCGCCACCGGCTACCTTGCCGACCGGTCGAAGCAGTACTGGACATTTGTCATCGCGGGCTACGCGCTGATTGCGGCAATTCCGCTCCTCGTGCTGGCCGGGAGCTGGGAGGTTGCAGCAGTCCTCCTGATTGTCGAGCGGATAGGCAAAGCCATCCGGTCGCCGGCAAAGGACGCCGTCCTCTCGCACGCGACAAGCGCTGTCGGACGGGGGTGGGGGTTTGGCATCCACGAGGCGCTCGACCAGATCGGCGCCGTTGCTGGCCCCCTCCTCTTTGTCCTCGCACTCGCTGCCGGGGGGACGTACCGGGGCGGGTTTACGCTCCTTGCGATCCCGTTTGTCATCCTCATCATAGCACTCGTCCTCGCATGGCGGGACATGCCGGACCCGCTTGCGTTTGAAGGGGGATCAAAACCGGATCCTGCCGGAGCATCCGGGGATCCCGTCCGTCGCAGGCTGCTTATCCTGTACGCGGCATTCACCGCGCTGACGATGGCGGGGTTTGTTGTCTTCCCGCTGCTCGCCTACCACTACAAGGCGCTCTCGGTCATTCCCGATGCCGAGATCCCGGCGTTCTATGCAATCGCCATGGCGGTCGATGCGATCGTCGCCCTGATTGTGGGAAGAGCGTACGACCGTCACGGGCTTCCCGTCCTGCTCGCGGTCCCGGTTCTCGGCATCGCGATCCCGCTCACCGCATTTTCGGGGGAGTTTGTCCCGGCGCTTTTCGGCGCCGTGCTCTGGGGGGCGTCCATGGGGATGCAGGAGACCGTGCTCCGGGCCGCCGTCGCCGACTTCACGCCGGCCGGGCGCCGCGGGTTCGCGTACGGCATCTTCAACACGGCATATGGCGTCGCCTGGTTTGCCGGGAGCATCGCGATCGGCGCGCTCTATACGCTCGGGAGCGCCTGGGCAGCGGGATTCATGGTCCTGATGCAGGTCATCGCCGTGCCGGTGCTCCTGGAACTGATGCGGGAGAACAGGATGCAGGTCGGCCTTCCGTCATAGCCGGGACCCGGGCAACCGGCGCCGTCCAACCGGTTACTGGCGGTAAAGGTGCGTCAGCCGGATTGGCTCTGCCATATACCCAATCCGGAAAACCGTATCCCCCGGGAATACCAGCAGCAGGGATAATGCCGCCCGGGTTGTATATGCCAGCTGGAAAAGATCCATGAAGATCGCGTTTATTCTCTACGATGGCGTCACGCTCCTGGATTTTGCCGGGGCATACGACCCGCTCACCCGGCTTGTAACCATGGGCTTTGTCCCGGATCTTGAGTACTGCACCTGTGCCCGCAGGGAGAGAATCCGTTCGTTCGAGGGCGTTGAGCTTGCCGTGGATACGGTCTGTCCCGACCTTGCCGGGTTCGATTATGTCGTCATACCGGGTGGAAACGGGATTGGCGATCGTATCCGGGACCGGGAGTTTATCGCATGGCTCGCCATCCACCCCGGTACAACGACCGTTGCCGCTGTCTGCGGGGGCGCACTCCTCGCGGGGGCGGCAGGCATGCTCCGCACCCGGCGGGCAACCACCCATCCCGGTTTTCAGGAGGTCCTGAAACGGTTCGCACGCGAAGTCTCCAGAGACCGGATTGTCGAGGACGACCATGTTATCACGGCCGGAGGGGTGACCGCCGCTATCGACATGGGCCTGTATCTCTGCGAAAAGATCGCCGGACGCGACGTGCGGATGAAGATCCAGAAACAGATGGACTACCCGTACTGCCCGGAGTATCCGGAAAGCCCGGAAAATACCCCCGGATCACAGCCATGAATTCCCGTCATATCCATACCGGGTGCCTTGACCTTATCCCGGCAACCGTGGAGATCCTTACAAGCGATCTGGATGATCACGCAGAACTTAAAAGACTCCTTAAGGCAACGGTCCCAAAAACCTGGCCTCCCGGTGAGATGACCCGGGAGGTCTTTTGTGAATTTATCCGGATGTTATCGGAAAATTCCGATCCGTTCTTTTCGGACTGGTACTGGGTGAAGGATGCCACGGATCCGGAGGATCGCGTTCTTATCGGAAATGGCGGGATCGCATCAGCCTTCAACAACCCGGGAACTGTCATGATAGGCTATTCTGTGCTTGATCCGTACCAGGGGCAGGGCTATGCAACCGAAGCGGTCAGGCACCTCATTCCGGCGATCTTTTCAGACCCCCGGATATCACGGATCATGGCAACGACGTTCCCGGAGCTGGAAGCTTCCAGACGGGTCCTCGAAAAGACCGGGTTTCTCTGCACCGGTGCAACCCCGCCGGGACAGGGCCTTGAAGAGGGAACGCTCCAGTACGTGCTGGAGAGATCGCGTACGGTTGGTTCATCAGGCGCGTAAACGATATAACAGGGAAGAACCATGGGAGTACCCGCACCCGGAGGACCACCGGAGAATCCTGAAAGGCCCTTTCTTACCGGTCCTCCCTTTTACCTGAAGGAGTTCGAGGAATCCTACCGGTACATCATTGACTCGTACGAAGTCCCTCCCCGGAAGATCGCGATCTTCATGCCCTGCGCCATGCGAAAACCCTACAGCGCGAGCCCGAGCCACCAGCTCATCAGGATGGTGATTTCGCAGGTCTTCGATCCCTCCCAGTACCATATCGTCATCTTCGGCACCTGCGGGATCGTTCCGGCAGAGCTGGAGGAGATGTACCCGTTCGCCCACTACCGGTATATGCTGGGGAAGTGCAACGACGAGAAGACAAAGCAGGACTTCCTCAGCGTCGAGACGGGACGGGTTGCCGGTTACCTCACCAAGACAAAAAACACCTACCAGTACCGGATCGGGTACTGCCTCGGGCTCTTCAGGGAGGCACTCATACGTGGATCGGAGGAGGCGGGAGTGCCAATCGATCTCCTGCTGCCGAGCCGGGATTCGATCGGGCGTGTCATCGAGGAGGAGGACTGCCGGTTCCAGGAAGGGAGCCTCTCGATGGACACGTATCTCGGCGAGTTCTGCGATGCGCTTGTCGCGTTCAGGAACGAGCGGTGCAGGTAATCGAAGAACCAACGGAAGATCCACTGGTATAAGGGTAACCTGCGCTCAGGGTTTCCGGGCAAGTGCCTGGCCGACAACCGCGAGGAGATCCTTTTCCCGGAACGGCTTGAGCAGGTACCCGTCAGGAGATATGGAGCGCGCTTCATTCATCCGGTTCTGGTTCGAATAGGCTGTAATGAAGATGATGGGAATATCAAGATCTTTGCGGATCCGACGGGATGTCTCTATCCCGTCAATCTTTCCGCCAAGGCCGATATCCATCAGGATAAGATCCGGCCGGTGCGATGTACTGAGATACTGAAGGGCCAATTCTCCGGAGGGAAAGAGATCTAAGACACGATACCCGGCCTTTTCCAGGATCTCCCCGATATGGAGCGCGATGAGCCCTTCATCTTCTACAATAAGAATTTCAGCCGCAGCCATTGCACCCCGCCGGGAGGTACCCGGCGCAGTATGGCTCCCGGCACACGCTCCCTGTATGAAAAGACTGTTTATTGCACTGGTATTTATAGAGCCGGCTTCATGGGCGCGGGTATCATGAACAACGCCCCGGCAGGAGCCGGGCTTGCCTGAACCAGGTGCCGGAAATCTTACGGGTTCGCGCTTCCCTCCTGCTGCGATGCCATAGGGATCCCGCAGTTCCGGAACATCGCTCTTGGAACGGTAATCTCGAACCGGGCGCCTTTTCCCGGATATCCGGTCTCGCGGATGGAGATTCCGGTAATGCTGAGGATCTCGCGGGTGAGAAAGAGCCCGAGCCCGGTGTTCTTCCCAAACCCGCGCAGGAAGATCTGCTCCTTTATCTCAAAAGGAACGCCGATCCCGTTATCCTCGATGGTGAGGATGAGCCTGGTTTCCCCTTCACGTGCGGTAAACCGAAGCGAGGATACATTGTCCCCGCCATGCCGTGCAGCATTCTCGATCAGGTTGTAGATGACCTTGGGAAAGAGAGGATCCGCATACAGCTCGATGCCGGGGAGATCCACCGTTACGGCAGGAATACCCGGGGGCATCTCGGATACTACCTGCCGCACGGTCTTCTGCACGTTGTGCCACCGGGGTGCATACTCTCCCATGTTCTGGTAGGTCCGGGTGAACGAGATCAGGGCCTGGATGACATCGGCAGCCTGTTTCTCTTTTCCGATGAAACCTGCCAGTTTTTCCCTGTCATCCAGGCAGTCTTTTGACAGCTCGAGGTAGCCGCTTAGGATAGTCAGCTGGTTGAGGATGTCGTGGCGGGTTACCTCAGAGAGCAGGTTGAGTTTCCGGTTGGCCGAAGCGAGTGCCGTTTCTGCCCGTTTCCTGTCGCTGACATCATGGATGATGAGGGCAAGAAGCGCCGGCTCCCTGGCCCGGGGAATGACGCCGGACGTAATGTCGACATCCCGGAATGACCCGTCCCGGCATTTCAGCCGGGCATCACGTACAACACCCCCGTCGAGAAGAATCCTCCTGAAATGATTCCTGTCCATCCCTTCCGGGCATCCCAGGAGCCCGGCGATGCCGGGAATCCGGTCCCCGCTCCCATAACCGATCAGTTGCAGGAACGCCGGGTTGGCCTCGATGGGTTCATACGTCCCGTATGCAAGGATGAGGATGCCTTCCGCGGCATTGTTAAAAACGGCACGATAACGTTCCTCGTTCTCTGCCAGTTTCCGGTCAACAGAATGCCGGAACAGGGTGAATGCAACCGTTGCGAGGAGTTCCCGATCGCTGACCGGTTTGACAAGGTACCCGTACGGTTTTGTCAGTGCTGCGCTGGCGATCCGCTTGTTATCCGACCAGGCCGACATGAAGATAACCGGCGTGCCGGCCCGTTCCATGATCTGCCGTGCGGTTTCGATCCCGTCGATCCTCCCCGCGAGCTGGATATCCAAAAAAAACAGGTCCGGGGCCGGAGATTTCTGGAGGGATTCGAGCGCTTCTTCGCCGGTCGCAACCGGCATGAGAACGGCGAACCCTGCCTTTTCCAGCACGTCAGCTATATGAAACGCGATCATCCCGTCGTCTTCAACAATAAGGATCCGGATTCCCGCAGCATCCGTGGGTTTCAGTTGATACCATGCAGTATCCGGATGGATCTTGTCTCCGTTGACTGCGCCGGCGTGTCCTTTCCTGTCCGGATTCCGGGGCATTGGATACCCCTCTGGCTATCCCGTCAATTATACTTTCTGATAGATACAGTATCCTCTCGCAGCGGATTGCCACGCGGCAGGCTTTTCGGAACGTGCCCTGTCCTGTTTGTCAGTGTTCCGGGGCATTTTGGGTTTTTGGACTTTTTTAGAGCCACAATCAACCCGGAACCAGCGGATCCGTGCTGAACCGGAACTCAATGGAGGTTCCGGAACCCGTATCCGTGAAAACAGAGGCCCGGAGCTGGTGCCGTGCCAGGAAATTCACGAGCTTGAGCCCGAGAGACTTCGCATCCTTCAGGTTGATTCCCCGGGGGAGCCCGATGCCGTTGTCGCCGATGACAAGCCGGTACATGCTGTCCTCAACGGTGAGATCGATCCGGATCGTGCAGGGTTCTCCCCGGACAGCGGCGCAGTCAAATCCCGGGGGAAACGCGTACTTGAAGGAGTTCGTGACAAGTTCGTTGACGATAAGCCCGCAGGGAGTGGCCCGGCCAAGGTCCAGCACCACGTTGCCCGCGTTCACGATCACATGCACGTCCCTGCTGGGAGAATAGGAGTTGGTAACCTGTTCGAGGAGCGTTCGTAAGTACATCCCCATATCGACATGCGAATACTTCTTCGTGCGGTACAGGGTCTCGTGGATCAGCGCCATGCTCCGGGCCCGGTTCTGGAGATCCTTCTTGAGCTGCTTTCCGGCTTCCGATTCTTCGTAGCTCCCCTCGAGGCTCAGCAGCGATATGAACGCGGTCAGGTTGTTCTTGACCCGGTGGTGGACCTCGGAGAGGAGCATCTCCTTCTCGGCAAGGGCTTCCGAGAGATCCAGGGCGTTTCTCTTCAGCAGATCCTCGCTCTTTTTCAGTTCCCCGATATGCCGGTTCAGCTCTTCGTGAGCATTGCCGAGTGCGACATTCGTGGCACGGAGTTCCCGGTTCATCCCCGCAAGTTCCGCCGTCCGTTCGGCAACCCGCCGTTCAAGCGCCTCGTTCGCCCTCTTCTGGACGTCTTCTGCCTTCTTTCGTTCGGTGATGTCGCGGGCTGCTGCAAACGCGCCGGTAACCTTTCCCGATTCGTCGTGGAACACCGTCGCGTTGTACAGGACCGGGGTCACATGGCCGTCACGGTGCCGGATCCAGAGCTCGTAATCCTTGACGGATCCCTCCCGGAATACCCTTTCGTACCCGGCCTTTGCCTTTGCAGGTTCGGTAAAATAATCCGAAAAGTCGGTCCCGATCAGTTCTTCCCGGGAAAAACCGGTTATTGCAGCAGTAGCGGTATTTACGTCGCTGATCCTGCCGAGAGGATCGATGGTGATAAGCGGATCGAGGCTGGCTTCGATCAGGCTGCGGTTGTACGCGGCCGCCCGTCTCACGGCATCTTCGGCGTTCTTCTGTTCCGTGATGTCGATACCCATTTCGAGGATCTGGAATGATCCGTCGATATCGGGGAAGGGGAAGTCAAAAACATCGTAGTTCCTGCCATTGGGGCCGGTCCAGTACCAGCGGTGGGGCGCCCCGGTCTTCACGACGGTGAAGGTGTCGCAGTTCTCGCATGGCTCATTCCTGTTGAACAAAAACTCATAGCAGCGGCGCCCGGAAGAATACCCGAAGGTCTCCCGGAAGTACCGGTTTGCAAACGGCATCCGGTGATCCTTGTCGAGGATACAGATGTAGATCGGCAGGGTTTCAAGGACGTCATACAGGCGCTGGCGTTCCGTCTGTGTCTCCTCATGGGCACGGGAGATCGCTTCCTCGGCCTTTTTTAACGCCGAGATGTCCCGGGCGGCAGCGAATACCCCCGCAACCGCTCCCGATGCGTCGTGGAAGACCGTTGCATTGAACAGTACCGGAGTACTCCGCCCCTCCCGGTGCCGGATTTCCAGGGAATAGTCCCTGACAAGACCCTCCCGGAATACCCTTTCGTACCCGGCCTTTGCCTTTGCAGGTTCGGTAAAATAATCCGTAAAGTCAGTGCCGACCAGGTCTTCCGAGGAAAATCCTGTTGCGGCTACGGTTGCCGCATTCACATCGCTGATTGTACCGTCCGGCCTGATGGTGACCAGCGGATCGAGGCTTGCTTCGATCAGGCTCCGGTGGTACGCGACAGCCTCTTTGAGCGCAGCAGTCCGTTCCTGCACCTGGATCCCGAGGTCGTCCCGGCCCTTCTTCAGGGCAATGGTTGCCATGATCCGCTGGATCGCTTCCCCCATGGTATACGCGGCTTTCTCAAGGACGGCCACGTTTTCGCGCCGGATCGCCCCTTCCCGGTGATCCGCGAGATGGAGGAGCCCGAGGATCTTCTCTCCCGACCGGACCGGGACCAGCGCGACAACCTCGTACCCCATCGTGTGGCAGACATCCCGGGTCTTTCCCATATCGTCTTTTGCAACCGTTGCGAGAAACCGGGTCATGCCGTCGACATAGAAGGAACCTCCGTGGGTATAGAAGGAGCGCGACGGGTCGGTCTCCCCCTTCACGACATTGATGCACATGCAATGATCGGAGTAAAGGGAGAGCGGGCTTTCCTTCCGGATAAACTCCTCGGAAAAACCGGCATATGCCTGGTACGGGATGTTTCCTTCAGGATCGAGGAGCCGGATCCCGGCGGAATCGCACCCGGTATATTCCCGGAGGAGCCTGACATACTCCGTGAGGACTGCAGGAAGCGTCTCGTGCCGGTTCGAGATCTCCAGGATCTCGTGCGAGAGCCGGATGGTGTCCTGCCGGTATTTCCGGTCGGTGATATCCGTCAGCAGGACCGCAAACTGCCGGGGTGCCGGGGCGTAGGCAAGGACCTGGTAGTACCGTTCCAGGGGCCCCCAGTAACCCTCGAATGCATCCGGTTTCCCGGTCAGGGCGACTGCGCCGTACCGCCGGATCCACAGGTCCCCGGTGCCGGGCAGGATCTCCGAGACGAGTTTTCCCGTAACCTTCTCCCGTGAAAGACCGGTAAGCCGCGAGAACGCGGGATTTACTTCAAGGAACCGGTAATCCGCCGGGCTGCCTGTGTCGTTACAGACAATCTCGTGGAGGGCAAAACCCTCGTTCATTTCCGAGAAGAGTTTCCGGTACTTCTCCTCGCTCTCTCTGAGCTCCTCCCGTGCTGCCTTCCAGGCGGTGACATCCGAAACCATGAAGAGCGATCGTGCAAAGTTCCCGTCCGGATCAAGGACCGGCTGGGCATTGATCAGGGCCCACATCGTGGACCCGTCGTTTCGTTTCAGCGGGAACTCGAACGTCTGCCGGGTGCGCGGCTTTCTTGCGGAGAATTCCCGGTCCGGGATCTCCGCAAGGTCCGGGTCGGCAAAATCCCGGTAGGACCTGCCGATCATCTCTTTCCGGGTGCAGCCGAGCATCCGGGCCATCCGGTCGTTCACGAAGGTAGTCCGGCCGTCTTTGTCAAAGATCCAGATCCCCTCGTTCGCGGTCTCGATGATCGTCCGGAACTTCTCCTCACTCTCCCGGAGCGCTTCCTCGGTCTCGTGGCGTTTCGTGATGTCCCGGTTCGATCCCCGGGTGCCAAGGAACCTCCCCTTCGCATCTTTTACCGGGCTGCAGATATGGTGGATCCACCGTACCTCCCCGTCCGGGCGCACGATCCGGAATACTTTTTCGAAAGAATGATCGCCGGTTCTCTCCTCTGTAAAATGGGCAAGACGTTCCGGGAGGTCATCCGGGTGAACGGTATCGCGCAGGAGCTCCTCATACGAGCCGTATCCGGAGACCGGCCGCCCCAGGATCCGCTCAACAGACGGGGACTGGTACAGGATCTTTCCGTCGGGATCAAACCAGAACACCCAGTCCTGCGTGAAGTCCGCGACCGTCCGGTACCGCTCCTCGCGCCGGCGTAATGCCTCTTCCGCCTGCCGGCGCCCGGTGACGTCATGCCAGGTCGAAAGGACATACGGATTCCCGTCCAGCGTAACCGTGCTTGCGCTGTAGAGGACCCTTCGCTCTTCCCCGGATTTTGTGAATATCCGGATTTCCGCGTCGTGAACAGACCCGTCCCGTTTCAGGAGCCTTGCGATCCGTTCGCGTTCTCTCCTGTCGCGCACGATGCCAAGCGATGCGCCGGTTCTGCCTGCGGCTTCCGGGCAGGAGTACCCGGACAGCCGGGCCCACAGCTCATTGACATGGATAAATACTCCGTCAGGGCCGGCGAGTGTTGCCGGGCAGGGGGTATTCTCAAAGATTGCGGAAAATCCCTGTCCGCCCTTCCCGCCGGGTTCTTCGGCCGCACCGTATGGCGTGACATCGATGCAGATCCCCGCCATCCCGGACGGGCGCCCGTCGCCGTCATACGTCCCTGTGCCGAGCACGTGGACCCGGCGCACTTCGCCGGAAGGCCGGACGATCCGGAAGACGCTGTCGAGGGTTGCCTGATCCGCCAGCGCCTGCCTGACCCTTGCGCCTGCCCCGGCCGCATCGTCCGGGTGAAGTATGCGCTGTATGTCCCTCATGGATACGGGATTGTCTTTGGGATCGAGGCAGATGGTCCTGTACAGCAGCGGCGACAATTCAAGGTGTCCGGTGGTGGCATCCCAGGCCCAGGTCCCGGCCCCCGACGCTTCTGCAATGGCGCGCCAGTCACCCGGCTCCGGCAGGTCCTTTCCGGGATTGCACTCCTCCTTTCGGCCGGATCCGGGTGAGAGCGCCATGGTATAGGATGAAGACTCCTGTCATAAAATCCGGAAAAATGGTTGTTAAGGTTTGTTCCGTGTTTCATTTTTTGAAACACGGGATTCCATGGAGCCCGGTGCCCGGTTACTTCTTCCGTTCCACCCCGGCGCGCCCCTTCTCGGTCGTGAGAGTAAACCCAAGCCCTTCGAGGTATGCACGGCTTTTCCCCGTCCCGTGGATTAAGAGTTCCACGAGATCTTCCTTTTCATCGATGTCGGTATGGAGCCGGAAGGAGTCGATCACCTCGACGGATAGCCCGGAATCCGCCGCGATCTTCATGTGCTTTTCAAAGCTGAACCCGTAATAATCGACATGGAACTTTGAGGGGTTCCGCACAAAGATGACGTTCGTCCCACCGCCCCTGCCGGGGACGATCGCGAGATCCTTTTCTGTCGCAATTACCCGTTTTATGGATTCTTCGTCGGCAAGCGGGATGTCGGCCATAATGATGAGGACTGCATCGAGGGCGCACGAGAGGTATTCGTTGAGAGCGTCAGAGAGCCCCTTGCCGGGCATCGCCACCTGCACGAGATCCTCCGATTCGAACGGTTCTGTGCCGAGGATCACCGGCCGGCAGTTCGCGTCCTTCACCGCAGCAACGACATCGAGCATCATCGCCCCGGCAAATTCCTCGCGTTCGGTCTCGGAAAGAATGCAGGAGAGCCGGGTCTTGGGATTCTTCTGCTTGAACGGGATGATGGCCGCTGGCATAGTACCTGTACTCCTACTCCATGCAAGGAAAAAAAGATAGCCCTTTTCGGGGGATTTCCTGCGGGGTGGCGCAAGGAACAGGAATGTCCGGCGTCGATCTGAACATGCCCCTGCCAGACAAGATCGTTCAGGGGGCAGGCGGTTTTTCCCCGGTGTGGATACGCCCGCCCGGTATCGTAATCTCGAACCGGGCACCGTTCCCCCCGGTGCCGTTCTCGCGGATGGTCATACCGTTGACGGCGAGGATCTCGCGGGTGACAAAGAGCCCCCACCCGGTATACTTGCCAAACCCGCGCTCGAAGATCTTCTCCCGGTCTGCGGGCGCGATCCCTTCGCCGTCATCCTCAATGATGAGCACGGGGTCCTGCCCGGACCTGTCCAGCGTGAGTGCGATCTCCGTCGTTTTCTTCCCGTGCCGGATGGAGTTGTCGAACAGGTAGGTGAAGACCTTGTAGAACTGGGATTCGGTGTAAAGGTACAGGTCGCCGGTATTCTCCCGGATCCGGACCCTGCCGGAATCGATCTCGTCGCAGGAGAGACGGATGAGAGCCCCCAGCTTCTGCCAGTGCGGAGGTTCGGTTCCCATCAGCTGGATGACCTTGGAATAGGCAAAGATCCTCCGGATCTTGTCGGAAGCCCGCTGCTCGATCTCAAGGAAACTCCGGATGTTCTCATCCTGCACCATCGAGAGCATGAGCTCGGTATACCCCATGATGGCGGTCATCTGGTTGAGGATGTCGTGCCGGGTCGTGCTCCCGACAACCTGCACCTTCTTCTTTTCAAGGGCAAGCTCCTGCTCCAGCCGGATCACTGCCTCATCCGGACTCTCCCGCCGGTCTGCCCGGTCTGCATTCCGCCCTGCCCCTGCCGGTTCGTTTTGTCCGGAATCCATGGACTCTTCAAAGCGTACTCTGCCTTAAAAACATAAATCCTTCTGGTATGGTCCGGACCTGCCCGGGATCCGGGGCTTTTTG
>CAZNLI010000038.1:11891-15089 GCA_964574125.1 uncultured Methanoregula sp. | reverse complement strand
TGAATTCTTTTTTTTTTAGATTTCTGGATTCTTTCTAGATCTTTGATACGAGATCCCGCAGCACGGTCTTTGGATCCTCGGCCTTGACAACGCTGGATGCAAGGAGCACGCCATCGGTGCCCAGTTCGAGCGCGATCTTCACGCAGTCCCCGGACTGGATGCCGGCACCGGTTAAGACTTTGACCTTTTCGCCAGTGGCATGGACGGCAGCAACGGAACGCCGGATGATCTCCGGGTTTGCCTTCGAGACCGAGACGCCGCTCCCGATCAATTCGGGAGGTTCGATGGCGACATATTCCGGGGCAAGGGCTGCGGCGGCGGCGCTCGTGACCTCATTGTTGGTGCAGACGACAGCCGTTAGTTTCTGCGCCTGGAGTGCCCGGACCGAGGACTCGATATCGGCAAGGGTCAGGCGCCGTTCGGAATGGTTGACGAGTGAACCGGTCGCCCCTGCCATCCGTATCGCATCGACCGTGACCTGGCCGGTATGGGCGCCCGGGGCAGATCCGTCGACATGCTGGGCGTAGACCGGGATCATGAAATGTTTTGCAAGGGGATGGAGATCGATGTAGGACGGGGCGATGCCGATCGTTGCCCCGCTCTCCTGTGCGACCAATTGGGCTGCAGTTGCGATCGCATGGGCACGGGCACCCATGCCTTCCCTGTAGGTCTTGAGGTTGATGAGAATCAGCGGCGATGCCATGAAGAAAAACTCCGGTATGATCGATTATTCAGGTGTCCTATCAGATGAAGGTTTGGCAAAAAACCGCGGCGTTACGCCTCTTTGAGGCCCCGGAGAACATGCCCCGCCGTGATCTTCCCGATCGCAAATGCCCGGACCTGCTGTTTGAGAAAATCCAGATCGCTCTGAGTGTCCCGCCCGACACCTCCGGCAATTCTTAAGCCATCCCGGTAGATCCGGACCATTTCCCGGATGTATGCGGGAGGCCTTCCCCGTGCATCGATCGCAATCGTGCCGATCCCGGCCCGGAGGATCGCCGGCAGGTGATCGATCAGGCAGGTCTCGTCGGCGTTCAGGATATGGGTCCGGCAGCTTGCATCGGACCGTACCGGGAATACGTGGCCGGTACTGTCCTTCAGCCCGGTAAAGGTATCTATCTGAAGAGAATCTTTTCCGGAAGCCCCGCAGTGCCGGACCGGTTCCAGGATGCAGTTCTCGGCAACCATGGCTTCGGCGGTCCCCTGCACGACAAGGGCGAAGGGGACCATGCACCCGGCGTTCCTTGTACGCCGGATGAGTTCTGCAATCTCCTCCCCGGAGAGCTCGGGCGAAAGTGTCAGGGATTTGCAGAACTGTGCCGCACAGCACGCGGAGCGGTGGTTGAAGATGTTCAGGCCATCCGACGCGATGACCGGGATACCCGGGCACCTGGCCCGGAGAGCGCTGACTGCGTCCAGGGTTCCCGCCATGCAGGTATCGAGCCCCTCCTTTTTCAGCGACAGGAGGATTTGGAAATACCAGTCAAACCATGCCTGCCGCGTTATCCGGGGAAGTTTCCATGTGAGCGGGATGCGGGCATTGCGGCATGCAGCGATTGCAGCCCGGATTTGGCCCTCAGGACCAAGGTCTGTATCCTCGTTCCCGGTGCGGCACCGGCAGCTTACGGAGGGATCGGGGAGGTCCGGTTCGAAGCAGATCCCGTCGCACCCGCTTTCTGCCGCCGCGTTCACACCCGCGAGGGAATCGGTATACAGGACAAGCTGCGGCAACGCGGCACTCCATGTGCTTTCCGCCATGGTTCCAGTCCCGGAGGAGTCCGAAAGCGACGGCAGTACCGCGGCAAGGCGCTCCTCAGCGGCACGGAGGCTGTCGATCTTCGGGCGGAACGAAGCAGCGAGCGCCTCTTCCGCACGGGCGAGGAATTCCCGGCGCATCCGGTTGATTGCCGAGACCGGGGCAAACAGGTTGCCGGCATACCGGATGCCGGCGCTCCGAAGGGAGAACGGCGTCCCGCCGGTCTTCTTCAGGCTCTCAAGGAGACTTTCTGCCGGGAGCGGCCGGGTACGGGCCGGCACAAGGGCGACGTCCGAGCGGTATCGTACCGGAACCCCGCGGTCTTTTGTTACGATCCTGCCTTCGATTTCGACAAATCCGTCCTCATCGACCGTCACGCCGATGTCCACCGGCACCGGGTGCCGGAGATCCGGGTAATCCCCGGCAAGGATCCGGCGGGCCTTTGCAGCAAGGGCGACGCCGGATGTCAGGAAGACCTCGGATCCCGGCCGGACCCGGCCGGGAACACGGAGCAGGATCCGGTCTTTCTGGCGGGCCGGCGATGTGTTCAGGGAGAATCCCACACCCGTAGCCTTCCCGCCCGGGCCGGCGATGAAGAGCCCGTCACCGGCAACCGGGGTGATCCTTCCTGAAAGGTCGATGAGTGCCTCACCGGTCTCCTGCCGGTACTGCCCGACCGAACCGATGAGGACACCCCGGTTGTCGGGCTGCGTTCTTCCCATAACCGCAGAATGTCGTCTTTTAAAAAGGTACCCGTCCGTGAATCCCCGGTTGAAGGCAAGGGCGAGATCCTCCATTGCGCCTTCCTGATCCGGTTCCCTGCCTTCTGCAATTGCATCCAGCGCCTGCCGGTACGCTGCGGTGACGATGGCAACGTACTCCGGCGATTTCATCCGGCCCTCGATCTTGAGCGAGACGACCGGCGACCGTACGATGCGATCGAGCCGTGCGTACGTGCAGAGATCCCGCGGCGAGAGAAGGTACTCTCCATCGGATGGGACCTCCCGCAGGTTCCCGGGCCTCCCGTACGCGTCGGTCCTGCCGGTGACAAGCGCGTAGGGTTTCCGGCAGGGCTGGGCGCACATGCCCCGGTTCCCGCTCCTCCCGCCGATGACGGACGAGAGCAGGCACTGGCCGGAGTAGCAGAAGCAGAGAGCGCCGTGCGCGAAGATCTCGAGCCCGATATTGCTGCCGGCTGCCACGTTGGCAATCGCCTCAATTTCCGGGAGCGTAAGTTCGCGGGCGAGTACGACCCGTGAGAGACCCATGGCCGCAGCGGCACGCACGCCTTCCGCACTGTGGATTGTCATCTGGGTTGAGGCATGAAGCGGGAGATCGGGGACGACGCTTCGGGCAAGCGCCGCAAAGCCCAAATCCTGGACAAGAACCGCATCGACCCCGGTCGAGTAAAGCCAGACAAGGTATTCGAGGGCGCCCGCAAG
>CAZNLI010000038.1:0-11791 GCA_964574125.1 uncultured Methanoregula sp. | reverse complement strand
CCGCATCGACCCCGGTCGAGTAAAGCCAGACAAGGTATTCGAGGGCGCCCGCAAGTTCCCGGTCATGGATCAGGGTATTGACCGTGACGTACACCTTCACTCCCCGGGCATGAGCACCGGCAACAGCCTCTTCGATGCCGGCATTGTCAAAATTTCCCGCGTACTGCCGGGCCCCGAACCGTTTCCCGCCAAGGTATACCGCATCGGCCCCGGCGGCTATCGCGGCGCTGAACGCCTCCGGCGAACCCGCCGGTGCCAGGAGTTCGGGAAGCGTTTTTTGCATGTTCCGGTGATCGGGGGAGGAGTGCGTCATGGACTGCCTACCCGGAGAATGCGTTGAAGATCCCAAGGGTCAGGAGGGTTGTTGCGATTGCGGCACCGGTATATCCGGCCATGATCATCAGGATGGAGAGGTTGCGTTTCCAGCCAAAGACACCGGCAACCGGCGGGCAGATGTAGAATCCCAGCGTGATGACGCAGGGGACGAGCCCGTAGATCCCGTACTTTGTCAAGATCCGGGACTTTCTCCCTTTTTCCGCGGATCGCTGCAGGAAATTTCTCACGCGTTCCGAGCGCTCCCCGAGCGTGTCGATGGCGCTGAAGAGAAAAAGTGTGACCCCGAGCGCCACGCAGCAGAGCGTGAAGAGGACAAACGGCCAGGGAAGACCGAGCCCAAGCCCCACCGGTGCGGCGCCATACTCGATGACGAGCGTGGATGCAATCAGGGCAAGCACGGGGGGAGGGGAATACCCAAAGACGAATGCGACGGCGACCGGGAGGATGACAGCCAGCACCAGGAGTTCTGCGATCCCGGGCCAGATATGACCGGGATGAAGGGATACCGTCTCATCCTCCATGTCTTTTCGATACACTATGGGAACAGCGCCCATAAACAGGTATGCCCGTCATGTTCCAGCCCGGGGATCGCAATAAGGCAGGAATCCATCAGGGCTCACCTTTTTCATGCCGGAACGACAATCCACGTTGGATTTATGAAACTTATTGCGGCTCTTACGGATCCGGCCAACGCACATTCCGCACAGGCGGATGGGGCCGACCTGCTCGAGCTCCGCTTCGATTTAATGAACGGGGATCCGGCCGCCATTGCCCGGCAGGCAGCAGCAGCCAGCACTCTCCCGGTGATCGCGACGTTCCGGTCCGTGCAGGAAGGAGGCAGGTATGCCGGCAATCCCGGTGAATGGCTGGAACGGATCACTCCCGTCCTCCCGTTCGTTGCATTCGTCGACGTGGAGCAGCGGTTCTCGCAGCATGCCGGTGTAATCAGGGAGGCCGGAAAGACCATCATCGCATCCTGCCATTGCGATGTGATGCCGGGCATGTACGAGCTCTTCGATCTTGAACGGGGCCTGCGCAGCTATGGCGACATCGTCAAAATCATCGTAACCCCGCAGAATGCGGAGGATGTCATCGAGCTCATCACGTTCACCAATGCGATCAGACAGCCCATCTGCACCGGTGTGATGGGGACCGGTTTCCGGTATGCCCGCGCAATCCTGCCGCTGTTTGGTTCGGAGTTCGTCTACTGTAGTGCCGGGACACCGACTGCACAGGGCCAGTATTCTCTGCAGGAGTTCATCCGGCTCCGGGCATTGCTGGGAATGTGACCGGAAGAATTTTTTTGATCGTGTCCGGCTGTTAATTGTTTTTTTGGGGATTGCCCGATCTGGTGAACCGTTCTGGAAAACGTTTCTGATTATCGATGCCAGTAAAGGTCTGTTGCAGGAACCAGCTGTTTCATGATGCATGGTCAATCCATTTCTTCTGACATATGAACCCGATGCCCGTGATGCATATCCGCCGGATTATCCCGTGGAATATTCTCCCTGCCCTGTGCGCCGTCGTCTTCCTCATCATGGTGCCGGCGATGGCGCTCGATCTCTCCATGAACGCATACCCGTCATCGGTTCCTGCGATCTCGAAAGGGGATACGGTCACCGTCCATGGGATTGCAACCGGCCAGCCTGCAAACGGCCTCCGGATCTGGCTCGTTGGCAACAATTACGCGACCATCTCATCGGCATCGGTGAATTCCGACGATACTTATTCCTACGAACTGAAACCGGCAGAGACGCAGGCACTTGCATCTGGCCAGTACTTCGTCCTCGTGCAACACCCGATGATGAATGGCGAGTTCGATGTACGATACAACGCCGGCACCGGGGAGGTTGTCCGTCTCGCGGATAGCAAGGTCCTCTTTAAGCTGACCGGTGCCGGGCGCCTCCAGGCATCGGATGCGGCGTATGCCCTCGTCCACGATATCGGCAGCCAGAACATCGACGACTCGTTCTCCGAAGTCTCGTTTATTGTCTCCCCGTCCGCAACATCCATCGACCCCATCGGCAACCATATCGTCGGGGACTCGTTTGTCATCACCGGATCGACCAACCTTGCCATCGGCGATGCGCTCGCGGTCGAGGTCATCTCCTCATCGTTCCGGCCCACGACAAAACAGCAGAGCGGCGAATTCTCCGGGGCATCCGGCACCGTGTACGTCGGGAAGGGATCAGGGTTGAACCGCTGGTCGTTCCCGGTCGATTCGGCGGCCTGGAAACCGGACGAGTATATCGTGACGGTCTCTGCGATTGTCCAGGAGGCAACCGCGAGCACGACCTTTGTACTGGAGGAGTACCCGGAAAAGACCGGTACGACAGGTGCAGTGACAACTCCGTTGACCGTGGAGACAACCCCGGTAACAACGCAGGCAACGCAGGTAACGCCTCCGGCAACGACACAGTCAGCCCCTGCGGGGATCGTTACGGTTCTTGCCGCATGCGGCGGGATTATCCTCATCGTGCGGGGCAGCAGGGGCAAACTATAAGTAACTCTTTTGAATATTGCTCATCTGCTGGTATGGGACCTGATGCGCCAAACGAGAGCGGCACTCCGGACGAACCTGTGCGCCGCGAACCTGATACGCGTTCGGAAGACAAAGAGAAGAATGCTGTCAATATCCAGCCATTGGCCGGCATCCCCCCGGTTCAGCCGGATGCTAAAACTGCCGGAACGCCTGCGGCAGGGCAGGACGATCTCATCGAGGTGACCGATCGTACCTGGGAGCAGACCGTCGAGAAAGGGAAGCTTCCTGTCGCCGTCATGTTCTATTCCCCGGCATGTGTCTTCTGCCACCAGATGGAACCGCATTTCCGGCTGTTTGCAAAGGAGTTCCGGGGAACGGTTCTCTTTGTCCGGCTGAATATCATGGCCAATTCGTGGACCCCGGAGCGGTACGGGGTCCGGAGCACGCCGACATTCAAGTTCTTTTGTGACGGCAAACCCGTGCAGGAGATAGCCGGGGCAGTCTATCCTGCCATTTTAAAACGGATCATCAGCGACGTGCTGGTGTCCGGGAAAGAATGTGCAAAGAACTCGACCGCGATCGACTACGAGATAACCGGGTACGGCTAGACCGTGCATAGATAAAATTCCGGGAAAAATATTGAGAAGATGCGAGAACATGCCGGGCCGGATCCTGCGCCCGGCGGTTCAGCGGGGAAGTTTCAGGCTCTCCCACAGCCGCATTCCGCCGCGGCTTTTCTGACCGCACCTGCGACGTGGCGGGTCACGGATTTGTCAAGGATATTGGGCATGATACGGTCCCGCCGCGGTTCCGGCACTGCCGAAGCAATCGCGTGGGCGGCGGCGATCTTCATCTCGTCCGAGATCCTGGTGGCGCAGGCATCCAGCGCACCCCGGAAGATCCCGGGGAAGGCAAGGACGTTGTTGATCTGGTTTTGGAAGTCGCTTCGCCCGGTACCGACAACGGCAGCGCCGGCATGCAGCGCAAGGTCGGGCATGATCTCCGGCACAGGGTTTGCCATCGCAAAGACGATCGGGTCAGGGTTCATCTTCCGGATCATATCTTCCGTAAGGACGTTGGGACCGGAGACCCCGATGAAGACATCGGCGCCGGCGACTGCGTCCTGCAGGCTCCCGGTCCTGTTCTTCCGGTTTGTTTCGTCGGCGATGATGAACTT
Organism: uncultured Methanoregula sp.; assembly: GCA_964574125.1. Taxonomy (GTDB): domain Archaea; phylum Halobacteriota; class Methanomicrobia; order Methanomicrobiales; family Methanospirillaceae; genus MVRE01. The sequence continues at coordinate 7,796 of CAZNLI010000038.1, read as the reverse complement.
GTACTTGTTGTGATAGAGTTCCTTTCGCCCCCGGTGGATGATCCCCTTCGTGTCGCAGACAGTAATCTCGTGCACCGTGGTGCAGACATCGGGGTCGTACCCGATGCATTTGAGGAGCCGGCTGATCGCGTAGCCCGCCGCTCCCGCCCCGCAGATGACGATGTTGAGATCCTCGAACGTGCGCCCGGTCACTTTGCAGGCATTGATCAGGGCCGCGAGCACGACGACTGCCGTCCCGTGCTGGTCGTCATGCATCACCGGGATCCCGAGACCCTGCAGGGCATCCTCCACCTCGAAGCACTTGGGGGCAGCGATGTCTTCGAGGTTGATCCCCCCGAAGACCGGCGCGATGTTCTTTACCTGGTCGACAAAATCGGTCTCGTAGCTCTCGAAACAAATGGGGAATGCATCGATACCGGCAAACTCCTTGAAGAGGATCGCCTTTCCCTCCATGACCGGGATCGCGGCATAACCCCCAATATTGCCGAGCCCGAGGACGGCCGAACCGTCCGTTACGATCGCGATGGTGTTGCCCTTCAGCGTGTACCGGTACGCAAGATTTGGATTCTTTGCGATGGCCCGGCAGACTTCCGCAACGCCGGGCGTATAGGCGCGGGAGAGATCGCGACGGGTCCGGAGCGGGACCTTCGACCGGATCTCCAGTTTCCCGCGGTGCTCGCGGTGCAGGGCGAGCGACTCCTCCTCCAGTCCTTTTCCCCCGGCATTACCTGCGGCATTGTTCAACATGGCATGTCCCGCCCCTGATCGGAATTGAAAATTACAGGATGCATGGAGGGAGTCTCCTACCCGGTAAGTTTCCGCGCGATTCCTGCGACGTACCTGCCCTGGAACCGGGCGCCTTCCAGTTCGGTTGCCGACGGTATGCGGGACTGGTCGTTCCCGGCAATCGTCGATGCACCGTACGGGGAACACCCGGTCATCTCGTCGATCCGGCTCTGTCCCTCGAAACTGTACGGGAGGCCGGCGATCACCATGCCGTGGTGGAGGAGCGTGATATGGACGGACAGGATCGTGGACTCCTGCCCGCCATGCTGCGTTGCCGAACTCGTAAAAACGCTGCCGACTTTCCCGATCAGGGCCCCGGATTTCCAGAGTCCCCCGGTGGCATCGAAGAACTGCCGCATCTGCCCGCACATGTTGCCAAACCTCGTCGGGGTCCCAAAAAAGATCGCATCCGCGTCTGCCAGTTCCCGGACCGTACAGACAGGGATATGGGCAAACGCCTTCTGCGGTTCGACCGCACCCATTTTCCGGAGAACGTCATCAGGGAGCGTCTCGGGGACCCTCCGCAGGACGACATCCGTCCCGGGAATCTCCCGTGCGCCTTCCGCGACTGCCTCCGCCATTTTGTGGATATGGCCGAACATGGAGTAAAAGACAACCAGTACTTTTGTCATGGGGCTCCCCACTCTCCGTGTTATGCAGGACCGGTATGTGATACTATCGGAGCAGGAAAGCGGCCCGGCGGTTTCATGGGCCGGGCACAGGCCGGGGGAACGGCAGACGGACACCCGGGGAACTGGTTACTATTTATACATGAATGAACACATTTATACATCAAGGTATAATTTAGTCAACCACCGGTTGCCTGTACCTTCCTGAAACGTCCACAAAAAAATTCGTGATTACCATGAAGTCAAAAGATATTGCCATTGTCGGTATTCTCCTTGCGATTGGAGCGATCCTTCGCTATTTCCTTGCGATGCTGCACACGCCGCTGACGCCGAACATGATCATCGCTTTCTACTGTCTTGCCATCATCCTGATCCGGCCAAAGGTGCTCGAAGCGCTCGGCATCGGGCTTGTTGCCGGGATCCTCTCGATGCTGATCAGTAGTTCCATGTTCCCGCCGGCGAACCTGATCAGCGAACCGATCGGGGCGCTCGTCTGCTTCGCGCTGTACGCGCTCATCTCCGGCCGCACGAAACTCGCTCCTTCGGTCACGACCTTTGTCTCCACGCTCGCGAGCGGGTTCTCCTTTGCGGGGATCGCGATCATCGCGATCGGTGCAACGTATCTCGCGAAGTATAACGGGGACATGATGGCATTCGTCGCAGTATTCGTCCCCATCGTAGTCATAACGGCAGTCTTTAATGCAATCATCGTCCAGCTCCTCTACATTCCCTCCAGCAGGGTGCTTCTTAGAGGACAGGAATGATCGAGCTCAAAAACGTCAGTTATACGTATCCCCACACGGCGCATCCGGCACTCGACCGGATCTCCCTCACCCTCCCGAAAGGCCGGTGCATTATGGTCACCGGCCCATCCGGCGCCGGCAAGACCTCCCTGTGCCTTGCAGCGTCCGGCATCCTCCACCACGAGTTCGGCGGGAAGAAGGAAGGTACGGTCAGTATCGGGGGCAGGGGCGTGGCGGAGTACAAAAGCCTCTCCGATCTCGCCCGGAATGTCGGGGTTGTCTTTGACGATCCCGAAGCCCAGATGATCTTCACGACGGTTGAGGAGGAGATCCTCTCCGCGCTCGAGCACCGCGGGCTTTCTGCGGATGTCATCGAGGAACGGCTGGCCGGGATCATCCGGATCGCCTATCTTGACGAACTGAAGGACCGTTCCCCGCACAACCTCTCGGGAGGCCAGAAGCAGCGTGTCGCCCTTGCCGCCACGCTTGCGCTCGGGAACGATATCCTCATCCTTGACGAACCGACCTCGGAACTTGACGATCACGCAACAAAACGGATCGCGACGATCCTTGCGGATCTGAAGGCACAGGGAAAGACGCTCCTCCTTGTCGAGCACAAGTATGGGTATTTCCGCGATATGGTCGATACGCTCGTCGTCATGGAGAACGGGACGATCACTGCCTCCGGGGTTCCCGACGAGGTCCTGAAGGACAGCCGTCTCCGTGGCATGATCCTGCCGGACTTTTCAACGGTTGCAAAGGCTGCGCCGGTAAAAAGCGATGCGGCACCGGTCGTCACCGTCAGCCACCTCTCGTACTCCTACGGGGATGTCGAGGCGCTCCACGATCTCATCCTCACGATCCGGAAGGGCGAGTTCGTTGCGGTTGTCGGCGAGAACGGTTCGGGAAAGACGACGCTCGTCAAACATTTCAACCGGCTCCTCTCCCCGACAAGCGGCGATGTTGTCGTGAACGGGAAGAACACGAAGAATTGTTCCATTGCAGAGCTCGCCCGCGACGTGGGGCTCGTCTTCCAGAACCCGGACCACATGTTCTTTGCCGACTCGGTCCGGGACGAGATCGCGTTCGGGCTCAAAAACCTCGGGATCGAAAACGGCAGTACAGCCATCGATGCCGCCCTGTCCGAGGCCGGGCTCTCCGGCTCCGCCGATCTCTACCCGCGCTGGCTCTCGCGGGGGGAGCGGCAGCGGCTCGCCATCGCCTGCGTCGTTGCGATGCAGCCGGGCGTCATTGTCCTTGACGAACCGACAACGGGGCTGGACGGGTACGAGGCCCGGCTCGTCATCGATATGCTCCGGCGCCTTCAGGAGAAGGGGCACACGATCATCGTCATCACCCACAACCGGGAGATCGCAACGCACTGCGCCGACCGGGTGATCACGATGGAGAACGGCCGTATCGTTGCGGATACGCGGGGTGCGTAAATGGCGGAGATCCTCCAGTACGTGCACAAGGATGGCTTCCTCCACCGGCTGCACCCGTACACCAAGATCGCGTTTGTCATTGCCGTCAGCCTGATGTGTATCATCGCAACCGATCTCACCTTCCTTACGCTCATGGTCGTCGCCATGCTGGCATTCGCGGCATACGGGGGCCTGCTTGGCGAGGTGCTCCAGCAGCTGAAGCTGATCCTTGTCATGAGCGTTGTCTTCATCGTCATCACGCTTCTGACGATGCCGGGCGGGGACGTGCTGGGATACCTGATCCCGACCGCAGTACCGCTGATCGGCGGTTCCCTCCCCATCACGGTTGGCGGGCTGAACATCGGCCTTGTCCTGACCCTCCGGTTCATGATCCTCATCTTCGCGTTCCAGCTCTTCCTCATCTCGACGCAGCCGCGCGACCTTGTCCACGCGATGGAGAAGGTCGGCATGCCGATCGACTACATCCTGATGTTCATCATCGCGCTCCGGTTCATCCCGACGCTCCAGATCGAGGGGCAGCGGATCCACGAGGCGCAGCTTGCGCGGGGCTACAACCCCGGCACGGGATTCACCGGGAAGATCCGGAGCGTCGCCCCCATCGTCATCCCGCTCGTCTCGAACGCCCTGATCCGCTCGAACGTGCTCGGGCTCACGATCGACATGCGGGGATACCGGACCGGGCAGAAGACGCATGTCCGCGAGCGGGTCCTTGTAACAAGGGATTATGCGGTCATGGCAGTGCTCGCGGTTGCGGGTGTCGGGTTCATTGCGCTCCTGCTGGCGCAGATGGTGTGAAGGGCGGGGTCTGGCAACATTTCACTTTTTAATCTTGGACTAAATTTTTTCGGGAACGATTTTTCAGATTTCCCTGTTGATCCGGAACAAAATTGATTGCCGAATGATCTGACAGAAGAGAGATTTGCAGTAGAGAATTATTCCCCCAAAAATTCAATTCGATCATTCTTTTTTTAGAGAACTGGGTGTCATTTTTTGGATCCTCGCGGGACCTTTCGACTGTAATGAAGATCGAAAAAAGTCCTTCGAAATGTCGAATGGAAATGCGTTACGTTACATCAACCCAATATGGGACATAGCGCGGATGTAATCATCAATAAACATCCTGACTGGACTCCGATAAAACGCGTCGTTATCGAAGATGATCCGCAATTACTGAGTTTTGATCTTGATAAACCGACCTCCCTTATAATACATAATAATTAATTGAGACTGCAAATTTTTAAAATTAAAATCTAAAGAATCAAAAAATTTTGTATCAAATTTTTTTAATTGAGAATGTTGTTTGGTTATTTTCTGAATGACAATTCATACATCTCATTTTCGTAACAAGAATTATTTCATCTCGAATGATGTATACTTCTGGATTTGATGGGGCAGGATTGCATTGTTTTGTGACGTAATATTTCTGATTTTGATAGGTAATAAAAATTAAATTTGGCGAATTGATATATGAATAGCTTTGATCAATAAAATCAAATTCAATATGTGTGCAGCCACTCTCACATTCGATATTGGTTTTTGCTTCATAAATTCCAAATGTGGCGGCAATTATTCCAAATGAAAGTAATAAAGATAAAATTACCATTAATTTTCCACCGATACTTGTGTTCCATAAAAATTTGAACATATTCTTTCTTTTAAAAATAAAATAACAAGAAGTGATAATTGTTCCAAATAAACACACAATTGAAGAGCCAATATACCACAAATTCCATATTTTTGGACTGATAAATAAAATAAAAAATACACATAAAATCATTGCGAAGATTGGAAGATTTGTTGAAATTATCGAGAAGTAACAATCTTCTTCTGTATCTTCCATTCCAATAATTACAAAAATGCACAATAGGATTGAAATTAACATTGGAAATAATCCAAGGGTAATGATGTGTTCCGTTGAAAAATTGAAAATTGAAGATTCAATTCCAAATGTTCCAAAATATGTAGCAAGGTATGATGATGAAATGAAATAGCTTCCCGCAAGTATTAACGCGAAGAATAAACCTGACTCAAGCAGTTTCAAAAAGATAGTTTGTTTATTTTGTTTGTCATCGTCATCAAATAATGACATAGAATTAATCAGTATAAATTAAAATAAGAAATATTTTAATTATTCGAAGTGTATTTTGATCTTCTCAATAGAACTTTAAATTACTTGAAAAATAAAAGAGGTCAAGAAACCGGTCCCCTACTTATAATCATATGAAATGGGACTTAGACTTGAAAAATGATACGCCCCGGCCGGGACTTGAACCCGGGTCAAAAGCTCCGGAGGCTTCTAGGATGTCCACTACCCTACCGAGGCTCCAGATACCAAAATAAAGATGTCAGCAATGTGTTTAAAGCTTTGGAGAACTCCGGTTCCCGCAAGCAGCGGTATCGTCGCCGGATATTCTTTGCATACCCTTATAGGATTGCGGGAGCGCAACTACAATAGAAGATGAAGAAGCAGATCCTCGCAAAGGAGATTCCCGCCGGCAAACGGACGTTTACGCTGGTCCTTGAAAAAGAAGACCTCTCCGCGATCTACCCGGGCTTCCTCCGATTCACGCTTACGGTTGGTCTTGCCGGCGCTCCTGAAGGTTCCGCTGTCGCGATCTTCCGGACCAACACCTACGAGTATGCCCCCGGCGTCCAGCTCCGGGCCGAAGAGGTGGCGCTGGAAAAATCCGCAGAATGGGAACTGGAGATCCGTGCCGACCCGGACGGGTTCCTGGAACAGAACCTGCCCGGTGCAAGGCCGGCGGCCGAGAGCACCCGGTACGATGTCGTGATCGTGCAGGGCAGTCCGAGAGCCGGCGGAAACTCCGGCACCCTTGCCGCGTGGGCAGAGGAGACAGCGCAGGGACAAGGGATGAGCTGCACCGTCCTGTACCCGCACGAACTCGACATCCACGAATGCATCGGGTGCTACCAGTGCTTCAATACCGGCTCCTGCATCTACGATGACGACATGGCAGGGATCATCGATGCGGTCAGCAGGTGCCGGCTCCTCGTCATCTGCACGCCGGTCTACACCAACACGGCGCCGGCAAACCTCAAGATGCTCATCGACCGGTTCCAGTCGTATTTCGCGGCACAGTCACTTGGCATGGCGGTCCCGGGAAAAACGAACGGGGTGATCCTCTCGGTATCCGGTAGGCCCGGGCAGGAGAATTTCCTGTGCGTCAGAAAAGAGCTCACGGCGTTCTTCAACATCGCCGGCATAAAACCTGCCGGCAACATTTTTATCGATGGCGTTGACCGGGTCCGGGACATCCGGGATCTTGCCGGGTGCCGGGAGAACGTCACGGGGCATATTGTCAAAACGATCCAGCCCTGATGCACCGCGCCACGAGTCGGTTTTGATCATTTCGGAGCGTTACCAATCGCGGCAGGTTTTCTTAAAAAAATCCGTCCGGAAAAAATTTCCGGAATTTTTTCCGGGAACCGTAATTTAAAAAAAATTTTGCGAAGATCCGGAATCACGCGGTTACCGGTTGCAGAAATCCCGGCGCCTCTCCACGAAAAAAAATCCTGTAAAATTCCGGCTGGACCCTGCGGGCTGCACCATACCGGTAAACCGGTTCCCGGCAATACCTGTTCCCTGGGAAATGTTCCGGGAGAATGGCGACAGTTTCTCAGACTTTCCATGGTCTCCGGGATACGGGGTAACCCCGTGTCTGACATCCGTCTGACACCCCCGGTTTGGGGCACCAGATCCGCTGGGAGGCAACGGGTATACCCGGTTTCAGGTTCTCCGACGGAGACACCCGCTCACTAAACCCCGGCAACTGCGATTTTTCGTCCGGAGGTTGTGCAAACAGGAGAATTCCGGTGCATCGATCTCCGGATATGCCTGAAATGACTGCCGTTTGCCGCAAATGTGGTCAAAACAGTCGTAAAAATGATCGCTTTTATTCGCTATTGGAGGCAGGATCGTACGCCCGATCGATGGAATACACCAGAACGCCGGTTTAATGAAAAAGAACCCCGATTTTTACGGTCCCCCGATCCGGGACAGGTTTTCCGACGGAGAACTGGCGGTTATAGCAGGGATATACGGGGTTCCTGAAATTCTGTACCGGATTTCATGGCCTTCGAACCGGAAAATTTTCAAAAAAAAAATTCCGCAAAAAAATTACTGCTTCCTGACCTGGTACATGTGCCAGATCTTGCAGGCGCCCTCGTGGCTG
>CAZNLI010000037.1:0-15319 GCA_964574125.1 uncultured Methanoregula sp. | reverse complement strand
TTGTACTCCTCGTCAAACCCGTTCTCGATCAGCCGGTCGTACATACCGCCGGTCTCCATCGCGATGACGAATTTCGCGTCATGGTCCACGAACTCGATATTCTCCACGTTGTTGGGGATCGAGTATCCCGCAGCACCCACGTCGTCCTGGCAGTGGATGGTCTTCATGCCCCGCCTTGTCATCTCCCGGATCCGCATCGGTCCGTAGATGCTCGCCCCGTCTTCCTCGGGCCGGAGGTGGAACCCCTCGCGCTGGACTTCGGTTAAGATCTCGAGATCCTCGACAAGGAAGTTGCTCTCGTCCTGCGCACCGAACTTCGCACGCTTCCAGCCCTCGGAGATGTAATACATTTCTCTTAAGGTCGAGGACCGGTTCTCGAGGAGCTGCTGCCTGACAAACCCGATCACGTACGCCATCTTCAGGAGGTGCGTCGCGCTCTTTGCCGTTGCCGCGGTCCGGAGGCTTTCCTTGTCCCCGTATTTCCAGACTTCGCTTGCATCGTCGTACTCGATGTTGTACTTCGTGCGCGTGGGTAGCGAGATCGAGGGGATCTCGCCCGCCTTCATCTGGTCGTACCATGCGTTGGCAATCGAGAGCAGGGCCTTCATCGCCTGCTTCTCGAGTTCTTCTTTAGACATCGAGATCCACCACCATCTTCTTTGCATCCTCTATGCCGCGGACCTCGATCGTGCCCCCGCCCTTCCCGGAGTACGTGACCGTCCAGAGGGTCTTTGGCACAACCGGCACCTTCCATACCTTGGTGAACAGCCCTTCCACCTCGGTTGCAAAATCGGCTTTGGGCACGGCATCCGCGGCATTGTCGTGGGAGATGTCGTAGACCGAGATCTCCCCTTCGAACGCGGTGTAATTGCTGACCTCGATTGCGATCTTCCCGTCCTTTGTCCACTTCTTTGCGATCAGCTTACGCATCAGTTTGCCTTCGATCGGCGACGTGTCGACTGGCGGCTTTTCGGTGATCTCGGCAACCTTCATCGCAATCTCGGGAATAATTGCGCAGACCGCCCGTGCCCGGTCCTCGGCAAGTTTGCTCCGGTCGCGCCGGGAGAGGAACGTCTTGAGTTCCCGCCCGAGATCCTGGAGGGCGAGCACGATCTCGCGCTCGATCTCGGGGATCCCCGCGATCGCGTCCTTGCTCTCGCTCGTAAACGGGACGTTTGTCGAGGCTACGTGGACAAGGATCAGGACCGGACCCTGCGGGAGCCCTGCCTGCCCGATGTTGTAGGACTTCCAGTTCACGTTCGTGATACATTCGGTGACCGCACAAGCGCCCTGCTGGTACATGAGCGGGACCCGGTTGGCGAACCGGAGTATCATCGCGTTTCCTTCGGCCGGGAGCTTGCCCCCGTACCCGATCGCCGCTTCGACCATGAAGGGGTGGCCGGAGAAGACCGAGCTCGGCCGGGTCCGTGCGGCGACAAAGTCCATCTGGAACTCCTTGTCAAGCCCGCGCCGGATCAGTTCCTCGCCGATGGGCGAGAGGCACTGGGTTGTCGGCGGGGCGGGGACGGCGACGTCCTGCATTGCGGCAAGGAGCGCCTTCAACTGGTCCGCTGTGAGGGAACCGGTTTTCACCGTTCCCTTCAGGCCGGCCTTCTCCAGCATCTCCTGCGCGGTCTTCTTTCCGACCCGGGAGAAGCCTTCGACAAGGAAATCGGGGAGTTTCTTGTCGGAAGCCTCCGCCATCCGCTTGAGCTGGCCGAACTCGATGCCGTGCGGGTGCGGCTGGATCGCGACCGGGCAGGCGATCGCCTCCTGGCTCACGCGCTCGAACGTGAAGGATTCGTCGTCCAGTTCGACCCGGAACCGCGCATGGGGGTTGACGACGGAAGTGTACTTGAGGTACTCGAGCAGCTTCTTCTTCGCCGACATCGTGCTCTTGAACTCGATCTGGACCCGGGTCCCGTGGGCGCGGTCCCATGCGAACTCCTGCTGCGAGATGATATCCGGCTCGTTGGTCTCGATTGTTATCTGGACTTCGAACCGGTAGGCCGGCTGCTTCGCATCGGTGCGCGAGATGACGACAGTCGGAAGGCCGGAGGTCAGCTGGGCGTAGAGGACCGCTGCCGAGATACCGATCCCCTGCTGTCCCCTCGTCTGCCGGATCTGGTGGAACCGGGAACCGTACAACAGCTTGCCAAAGACAAACGGGACCTGCGCGGGGGTAATCCCGGGGCCGTTGTCTTCGACGATGATCCGGAAGATATCCGTCCCGGTCTTCCGGATGCTGATGTAGATGTCGGGGAGCACCTGCGCTTCCTCGCAGGCATCGAGCGAGTTGTCGACTGCTTCCTTGATCGTGGTGATGACGCCGCGCGTGGGGGAGTCGAAGCCGAGCAGGTGCTTGTTCTTCTCAAAAAATTCCGCGACCGAGATGCTGCGCTGCTTCTTTGCGAGCTCGTCAGCGAGCACCATGCGCTGCCACCTTTGCGACTGCCGCATCGAGCGGAACCGTCACCTGTTCGCCGGACTGCATGTCCCTGATCGTCACCTCGCCGGATTCCGCCTCGCGCTTTCCGATGACAACGGCAAAATCCGCCGACTTTGCTGCATGGGCGATCTGGGCGCCGATCCCGCGCCCGGAGAGGTCGGTCTCGGTCCGGTACCCGGCATCGCGGAACGCCTTCGCAACCGTAAGCGCCCGGATGCGCCCCTCTTCCGTGCAGAGGACGGCGACGACCGGGTCCTTCTTTTTCGGCCGGTCGCCAAGCGAGACCATGACCCGGTCGAACCCGATCGCAAACCCGCAGGACGCGACATCGTCGCCGCCGAAAAGCTGGGCGAGCCGGTACGTCCCGCCGCCGAGGATCTGGTTCTCCGCGCCAAGATTGGAGGCAAAACCTTCAAAGACGGTCCCCGTGTAGTAATCGAGCCCGCGCGCGATCCCGAAGTTGAGGCTGTACTTCAGGCCGGATGCGTCAAGGAGCCGGATCGTCTCCTCGATCCGGGCCTTCTCCGGGATCGCTCCCGCGATGGCAAACGCCTCGTCAAGGGTCCGGCACGCGACGAGACTGGTTAAGGATTCGGCAAGATCGGACCGGTTAATCGCGGCAAGGGTTACCGCAAGGCCCTCAAAGTCCTTCTTGTCAAGGTGGGCCATGACCTTCCGCTGGGTTGCCGGGTCAAGGCCGGCAAGGAGGTTCTTCATGAACGAGAGGTGCCCGACCTTCAGCTCGTACGAGACGCCGGTCGCGTCCAGCATGTTGGCGGCAACCATGATCACCTCGGCATCGGCGGCAGCCGTGTCGGCGCCGATCAGCTCGATGCCGAACTGCCAGAACTGCCGGTACCGGCCCTTCTGCGGACGCTCGTACCGGAAGCAGTCGGCAAAGTAGCACCAGCGGATCGGCTTTGGGGCAACCTTCGCCTCGTTGATGTACATCCGGATGACCGCAGCCGTGATCTCCGGGCGAAGCGCAAGTTTTCTTCCGCCCTTATCCTCAAAGACGTACATCTCGTCGATGATTCCCGCACCCGAGCGCAGCGTGAAGAGCTCGAGATCCTCGAACTCCGGGGTGCAGACTTCGCGATACCCGTAGCGGCGCCCGACTTCGCGGAGTTTTGCCTCGACCGTCCGGCGCGCTTCCATCTCATCCGGTAAAAAATCCCGTGTCCCCCGGGGTTTCTGGAGCATGGTAACTATCCTTACACACTATGTGGCGCAATCATTATTTTTTATTCGCTCTGCCCCTTGGTGCGCTGCCAAAGAACCGTTCTGCCGTGCTCTCGTTCTTCCAGATCTTCTCCTTCTTCCGGTTGACGAGCAGGTACAGGGCGAGGAGGATCACGCCGATTCCCAGCAGCTCGAAGTCCGGGACAAAATACGCGATCTGGAATCCCAGCGACGCAATCGCGCTGTACACGACACCCCAGTACGCAGCGGCCCGGTAGCCGGAGAGTCCGGTCCGGTAATAGATACGGGCGTCCCGCAGCCAGAGGAAGAGGACGCAGAGCGTGCCGAACCCCGCAACGTAGATCAGGTAACTCATCGGGATGAACGTATTATTAGAGGGCGTCCCATATCTGTATTGTTACAGTATGCCGGCCAATGCGCTCCTTGCTGACATCCTTGCGCGGTACCGTGACGGGACGCTCTCGCTCGATGACGCAGCCCGGGAGATCGAGGGATTCCGGATCGATCGCGTCGGGGAGTTCGCAAACCTCGATCTCGGGCGGGGCGTCCGCTGCGGCATGCCCGAAGTCGTTCTCGCGGAAGGAAAAGATCCGGATCATCTTGCGGCAATCGCAATCCGGCACGCACAAAAATCCGGGCGGTGCATCGTCACCCGCATAACGCCCGAAGCGGCCGGGCACGTCATGGATCGTGCAAAGAGTGAAGGACTGGCAACAGAATACCGCGAGCTTGGGCGTGTACTCGTTGTCTCGAACGGGAAAACCGTTGAACATCATAGCGGGATCGTTGCCATCATCACCGCCGGCACTTCCGACATCCCGGTTGCAGAGGAGACACGGGTGATCGCCGAAGAGATGGGCTGCACGGTCCGGACGGCATATGATGTCGGGGCGGCCGGCATCCACCGGCTCTTCCCCGCATTAAAACCGCTCCTTGACGCGGATGTCTTTGTCGTCTGCGCGGGACGCGAGGGTACGCTTCCTGCGGTTGTCGCCGGGCTCGTGGACCGGCCGGTCATCGGCGTTCCGGTAAGCACGGGATACGGGTACATGGGCGGGGGGCGTGCGGCGCTTGCGAGCATGCTCCAGTCCTGCTCGGTGATCGCTGTCGTGAACATCGACGCCGGATTTACCGCAGGCGCGTTTGCCGCACGCGTTGCGGCGCCCGGGGGAAAGACCCGGAGCGATGCGGGGGGAAGTTCATGAAGAGAGGGTTCTACATCGGCAGGTTCCAGCCATACCATGACGGGCACCAGTATGTCCTCGAACAGATCGCAAAGGAAGTGGACGAGATCGTGATCGGGATCGGGAGCGCCGAACTCTCCCACACGCTCGACAACCCGTTCACGGCCGGGGAACGCGTGCTGATGATTACGCGATCGCTCGCGGACCTCTCCTGTCCGTACTACGTGATCCCGATCGAGGACATCAAGAGAAACGCGCTCTGGGTCGCCCATGTCCTCTCCATGACGCCGCCGTTCGACCTCTGCTACTCCAGCAACCCGCTCGTCGTCCGGCTCTTCACCGAGGCCGGCATCAGAGTGAAGTCCCCGGCGATGTACGAGCGGATGACCCGGTCGGGCACGGAGATCCGCCGGCGCATGCTGAACAAAAAGCCGTGGAAGAACCTTGTCCCGGCCGCCGTCGCCGATGTGATCGGTGAGATTGACGGTGTCGCACGGCTGCGGCAGATTGCGCGCAACGATGACAGCGGGTGAACGCATCCTGTTCCCGCCCGATCTCCCGTACTGCGGGATTGGAAGAATGATAATTACACCAGTGGCTTCACCGGAGGCAGTGCCATGCTGAAGTTCATCAAAAACATGTTCCGCACCGAGGAGAAAGAATCCCTTGAAATCCGGTTCGATGAGATACCGGCATGGCTTGCGAAACGCAAACAGGAAGCCGATTCCCTGCTCGCGGATTCAACGGTAAAAGAACGGGAGGAGATCCGGAATGCCGCTGCGGAACTCTCGAACGTGGTCCAGGTGCTGCTTGCGGCACAGTTCAACGAGGACATCCACCCGAGACTGCGGAGCATTGCGGAAAAATCCCTCCCCCAGTACTTCAAGGCGATCCGGACTGCGCTCGAAAAGCCCCTGCCCGACGAACCCGGCGCGTTCTATGCAGCAGCTGCGGAGCTCCTCCGTGCCTGCATCAACAGCGCCCGGGGACAGGGAAAGTACCTGCGGACGGTCTTCCCCGAAGAGATGCGGGACATCGAGGGCTGCGTTGCCACAATCGGCCGGGGCATCAACGCCATGAACGAACCGCTCAAATCGTTCAGGGCGATAACAGCGCAGATCACCGAGGCGGTGAAACTGCAGGGCGCCCTTGCCGACATCTATGAGGATACCGGAAAACTCCGGGAGCGGGAGGCACGGATGGACCGGCACATCGGGGAGATCAACGAACGGCTCGCCGCGCTCGAAAAGACTGCCGCTGAACTCGAACAGAAGCGTGCCGATAAGGATCTGCAGGACGAGGAGCACGCGATTGCAGAACTGAACAGGGCACGCGACCAGACCGTGCACCGGTATTCTGCGCTCTCGATGACCGCGTCCCATGTGCTGCGCAAGGCAGAGAAGGTCGCAAAGAGACAGCAGAAATCCGCGGATGAACATGTCATTCTTGACGCGATCGACATCCTGTCCGATCACACCATTCCCGACTGCACCGATCTCGTTGCCGCACTCGATGCCGCGTACGTCCCGGCCCGCCGGATGATCGATGCCGGGGAAATTATCTTAAAGAACAAGGAAGAGCGCGCACTGTTTGCCTCGCAGGAGGATTTCTCGTCCGGTATCCGTACGCTCTGCAGTTGTTATGCGGAGCAGGCGTCGCAGTGCGATGCTGCGGGCCGGGCGTTTGCGAAGAATCCTGTCATCGTCCGCTCCGAGGAATTAAACCGGGAGATGACCCCGCTCTTTGAATCGATGGCAAAGGAAAAACGGGCCCGTTCAGAACTGGTGCAGTGGCACAGCGATCTTACGGCAAAGATCCCGTCAATTCAGGAACATCTGCAAAAAGCGTTGGAGGGGATTGTTGGTGGCGACGTGCAGGTTTCCTATCCTGAGAGCCCGTCTCTTTCACCGGGAGGGTAGATTCGGTGAAAGGACGTTACATCTCCTCATAGTCGGCTTCGTCCGGAACGAAGAGATCTTCATCGATCCGCTCGATCAGCCGATGTAAGGTATCGCGGGTAAGATTTTCTTCCCGGTACATGGATATGATGGTAAATCACCCGGACAACTTGTCCGTCATTTGTATGTGAACTCTTCAAGATCCCGCTGGCCTTCCGGAAATTCCGATTTCCAGCCATAGCATTCATTGAGCATCTGCGCGATCACATCGCTGATGGTCATCCTGCCATGTTTCAGGGTCAGCAGCGCCTCATACACTTCAGGGTTGATCCGGATGGATCTCCCCTCCCCGGTACGAGGCATAATTACCACTGCGTGGTATTGGTATAAATGCTTTCCTATCAATCCGGCGGCGGGTATGAGGCCGGATCATAAAACCGGTCAATCCGCTCCGGGATCCGGCCTGACGGCTACGCGATCCGGAGGAAGGAGAAGGTTTTGAAATCGGTGCAGGCAAACTCCGGGTTCGTTCCATGGCAGGCGCCAACGCGCAGGATTGCGGGAGAGTCAAGCGCGATCCGCGCTTCATACAGTGCGCCCCGGTCTGAAGTTACAGCGGGAGCGATCGGGGAGTAGTCCAGTTTGCAGGGCTGAACACCGGTTCCCGGATGGTTCATGCAGCAGAGGCTCGTGTGCTGGTGCCCGCAGCAGAGGTACCGGAGATTCCGTTCCTTAAGAAGGGAGAACGCCATTGCCGGGGTATAATAATACCCGGCGTACGAGTCTCCGGCTTCCCGGCCAAGCCGCTGCCAGAACTTGAGCCTGAGTGTCGAAGGCCCGAGTTCCAGGGGGCCGCCGTGGACAAAGAGCATCCCGTCGCCAACCCACTCCACCGGCATAGTATCGAACATCGAGAGCATCGGAGACCCGCGGATCTGCTCGTGCCGGTATGCGCTCGCTGCATCGCTCCCCGAGACCGGAAGCCCGGTCAGGAACGCATGATCGTGGTTTCCCATAAGGGAGATGAGCCGGTACTTCCGCGAGAGATCCTGGATCTCCTCAAGCGTCTCCTGCGGGTGATCCCCGCGATGGAGGAGATCGCCGAGGTTGACGATGGTGTCGATCGCTCCGAACCGCTCTCCAAAGTGCGGGTCGCCGATACAGGCGAGCATCGCTGCAAGCGCTCCTGCATCCGCGTGCACATCGGAGAAGATCACGACCGCCATTGCCTGATCTCCGGTTGGATCTTTCGGTACATATACACCTCCATTGGCACATGCCGGCGTCATGCAGCACTGCGCTGACGGTGCAAACGGGAACGTTCATAGCATTCCGGCTACAATACCTCTCTGCATTACGGATATCAACATGGACCCGGCACAGGAAACCGAGATCCTGAAACGGCGGGACAGGATCTTTACCTTCGCGATCCCGGCCTTTGCATTCGGCGGGATCCTCATCTCGATCGCCCTGCAGGATGTCGACTTCGTATGGGGCTGCGTCATCGCCTCGTTCCTGCTCGGCTACTTTGCGTACATCAAACCCCGGCGGGACATCGTCGCGCTCTGCGCCCCGATCTATGGCGTCATCCTGTTCGTCATCCCGGGAGAGATCCCCCATAACCTGCCGCTCCAGGTCCTGTTTGCTGTCAGCATCACGATCCTTGTAGTCAGGCTGAACAAAAGATTTGGTTCCCTTGCCGACGCTGTGGGAGGAACAGTCATGGAAAAATTCCTGCGTGATTATATTGAGCGGATACGGCCGGATATTCCCGGCATGCCGGACAAGACCGCACACCGGATTGCCTCGGCATTCCTGTCATTCAAGTTCGGGCTCTTTGCTAAGTCCGCGGAAGAATGCGGCCTCGCCCTTAAAGAAATCCCTGACGGGAAGGGCGCTGCCGCGCTGAGGAAAGCTTTGCAAATCCTTGCGGCAAATGCAGAGAGCCTTGAAAATTCCCAGCCGGATGCTGCCGGGACAATCGCATTCTCCGGAGACGAGAAATCGTATTGTGCCGTTGTCATTCCTGATGAGAAGAACGAGGACCCGGCTTCGCTCGAGCTCGACAACGCTATCATCATGGTATACGCGGTTGCGGCGATCCGGTCGCCGGATGATGCGGAGGCTCTTGAAGAGCACAGGAGTTACATCATCAGGATCCTGACCTCTTACAAGCAGGCGCTCGGGATAGTCTGATCCGGATACTTTTTTTGATCGATCCGGTATTCTGCCGGCAGAAAACCGGTGACGGCTTTGGACAAATGCCTGATTTTTCAGCACTGCCGGGATCCGGTGGACCCGGATTTTTGTAGGTGTTGCAGGAAGCGTGCCACTGTGGCGCAGTACAGTGCCGAAATATTTCATGGGAACGGAATTACCGGCCCGGGAACAGCTGCCGGAAGATCTGCATCCATGGTTCCGGACATACAGTTTTCCGGAATTTTTCAGGATTGCCCGGGGAAAACCGCGAACGTAAAATGTACCGGAAATTTTTCCGGATCACAGAAACGTTAATCGAACGAAAAATTCCCGGGCGAAAAAACCCAAAAAATCCGGTGACGGGATCCCTTTATACAACTCCGGGAACAGGAACGCGACACCCGCAGAGAGGAACCATTGCCGGACCATACCGGTTGCCTGAAAGATTGCCGGAGAACACTATACTACCTACTACCTTGAGAACCGGGCAGGCTGCCCGCGGATCCATATGATCCATAGGAAAAATACGCCCTTATCGGGCTCCGATTGGCCTCTTTTCCGGATCCACCAGCCAGGTTCAGCTAAGACTGTCATCTTCTCGAGTCTCGTGCTTTCAGCACTCCACTTTTCAAAAACTGAGCCAGGTTTCGTGTCCGGAAGGCCATTTTTACGTCGGTAGAGAGGTGGCCGGATATGGACAGATTTGGAGGGCGGAAAAATCCGGAAACGTCCAATCATACCAGCGGCCGGATCTCAGGAAAATCACGCTGTAAAAAATGCCTCATATCCGCGTTCTGTGCAACGATCCCCGCAGGGGGTGTGCCCGGGCATGTGCCGGAAGACTGTCCGGAACATTGGTTTTTTTGGTCCTCCGTCGGAGAGATCCGTCAACCCCAGGTGCCGGGGAGCGGCCCGGCAGGTTCTCCGTCGGTGCGCAGGATCCGGATATTCCCCGGGATCGTCCGGGGAGTGG
The DNA here is from genome assembly GCA_964574125.1 of uncultured Methanoregula sp. Taxonomy (GTDB): domain Archaea; phylum Halobacteriota; class Methanomicrobia; order Methanomicrobiales; family Methanospirillaceae; genus MVRE01. The sequence goes on along the minus strand of CAZNLI010000037.1, from coordinate 5,413 downwards.
TTCCGGAGGGGGTCAGGCCTGAACCTGAACTCTGGAAGTTCCGGGAAGCTCCAGACTCCCGATAATCCCGTGCGATCACCCTCCTCCGACGGAGACTTCCTGAAGGGGAGCGCGGACATCCCTGTTTCCGGCCCGGAAAGAGGACATAATTCGTAAAAACGGGGGAATAATCCGGTTCCCGGGCCGGTTCCAACGTCGTGAAAACTGAGGACGTAAATAGCACGAATCCGGGGCAGGAACATTGGAAAATCGTGCCTGAATATGCCAAATATGCCGGAACGCGGCTATTGCCCGAACATGATACTTTTTCACCGTCGGGCACCGGGGTGAATTTCAGGTATTCCGATGCAGGGGAGACCCGGCCCCGCAGATTTACGGAAGATCGGTCGGTCATTCCCCGGTTCTCCGAAAGAAGCCCGGTCAAAGCGTGCCCCGGCTCCGGATTTCAAAAAAATCAGCTCTGGAGAAACACTGACAGAAATTTTAATTCGCATTACGATGAGGCCACGGGCGCTCGCCGTGCGCAACACAATGATTTCTCCAGAGATAAATTTTTTTTATGTTTTCCCCAGAGCAAAAAATCCGGCACCGGAATCCTGTCGAATTTCGACAAGTATAACAGCCATTTCGATAACCAGTAAGCATGGAGCTCCCCTCCCTCCAGACATGGATCATCTTTTATCTCATCTCGTTCGTCCTGCTTCTCTGGGCGGCATTCCTGTCTGCGCAGGGTTTCATGCTCTGGCTGACCTTCTTCCTCGTCATCGTTGTCATCGGGATCAATTTCTGGGTCGTGTATGGCGTGATACAAAAGCATGCGGCAAAAAAAGCACTCCAGAAATCCCTGACCGACGTGATATCGGACGATAAGAACCGGTGAGAGAGAAGATCGAAACCCCCGCTACGATTTCAGACGGGAAAATCCCCGGTGCAGCCCGACATCTCCTGCGAACGCAATCGCCTGCCGGTACTCGTCAGGAAGGAGTGGCCGGTTCAGCGCACAAAACGCCGGATCGTTTTGTGCAATCTCCGCTGCATGCCACATCGGCCGGTACTGGGGCATAATATTGAGGTACGAATCCGGCGAGATCTCCTCCGCGATGAACCGCAGCACATCTGCGGATCCGGCAAGGTTCCCGGGCAGCACAAGGTGCCGGATAATCATCCCGCAGACGGCAATCCCGTCCCTGACCACCAGATCGTCAACCTGCCGGTGCATCTCTTTTAACGCCGCCTTCATCACCTCAACGTAATCCGGCGCATGGGAAAGGATCGATGCGATTGCGTTGCTCCCGTACTTTGCGTCCGGCATGTAGATGTCAACAACACCGTCAAGGAGCCGGAGAGTCTCCACCGAATCGTACCCGCCGCTGTTATACACGAGCGGGACGGAGAGCCCTTGCTCCGCAGCGATGACGAGGGCGTCAAGGATCTGGGGCACGACATGGGACGGCGTGACGAAATTGATGTTGTGGCATCCCTGCCGTTCGAGCCGGAGCATCATTGCCGCAAGCTCTTTGGGAGGGACTTCCTCGCCGTCGCCACACTGGCTGATTGTGTAGTTCTGGCAGTATTCGCACGCGAGGTTGCAGTGAGTAATAAAGATCGTTCCCGATCCGCCATGCCCGACAAGCTCCGGTTCTTCGCCAAAGTGAGGGCCGGCGCTTGAAACCTGCGCAAGGGCGCCGGTCCGGCAGAATCCTTTCTCATCCCGGGTCCGATCGACCCGGCACTTCCGGGGGCAGACCAAACAATCCATCAGGAGATCCACGGATACTTCCGCCCGTTGCCGGAGTTCGCCGGTTTCATGCAGGGCGATGTATGAGGGGGTTGGCATTCCGGATCCTCCGGTGGACCGGCTGAATCTGCCTCCCGGTCCCGCGGGATATTTTGTTCAATTGTCACTTCACGGGTATAATAGCCCTCTCCTTTCCCGTTACATCCTGCCGGTGCGCGCCGGTCTGGATCGCAATCCCGTTCCGGTCATCACCGACGGATCCCGGGATCGAAGTACCCTGCCCGTTTACGCGTTCCCTGAAAATATTGATATAGAAATACACAGCACCCTCTCAATATCGTCGTAGTGTTTATAAAAGGGTGAGGCATCGTGTCGTTCTTTATTATCAATCCCGAGATTTACGCAATGGTAATCCTGCCGCTGCTGATCTTCCTTGCCCGTGTCTGCGATGTGACCATGGAGACGATCCGGATCATCTTCATCTCGAAAGGGATCCGGGCTCTTGCAGCATTCATCGCGTTCTTCGAGATCATCATCTGGCTGCTTGCCGTCGAGGTGGTGATGCAGGACCTTTCCAACATCGTCAACTTCTTTGCTTATGCCTGCGGTTTTGCCATGGGCACGTATGTCGGCCTTGTCATCGAAGAGAAACTTTCAATCGGCATGGTGATCCTGCGCATCGTCACAACGGATGAATCGCGGGACGCTGTCACCGGGTTCCTCCAGTCCGGGAACCACGGGGTTACCTGCCTCGAAGCGAAGGGCTCGCGGGGCACGGTGACGATGATCCTCTCGCTCGTCAACCGGTCGGATCTTTCCGGGATCACGCAGGGCATCGAGCGCATCAACCCCCGGGCGTTCTTCTCGATCGAGGATGTGCGGTACGTGAAAGAAGGGATCTTCCGGCCCAAAAGCCGTAATTCCTTCTCAGGCATGCTCCATTCGCTTGTCGGATCCGGGCGGAAGAAATGATTATTCCAAAGGATCGTGCAGGAATCCCTGTACTGGTGCAGGAAGATCGTTGAAACCGTCACGCGGTGCGTTCTGGGACACACGCCAATCGCACCTGCGAAAGACCGGTCTTCCGGTCCTATTTTCCCGGTACATCCGGGTTTACGGCGTAAGGATTTGTTTTAAAAGATCATGGTTCCTGGATCACGCCATCTTTCGCCCGCACGATCCCGGTCGTTTCTACGGCAGTAGCAACGAGATCCTTAATCCCGATCCCGCTCTCAAACTGTTCGATCTCGGAGGCTTCCGCGGCCGTTGTCGGCATGGCCGGCACCGCACGACAGGCGAGATCGCCCGGGTGGGCATCGAAAGTCCCGATCCGGCGGGCAATATCGATTGACTCCTGCTTGTCGTAGGTGATGAGCGGCCGGATGACCGGGATATCTGCGGCCGGATCGATCACCGCAAGGTTCGCAAGCGTCTGGGATGCGACCTGCCCGAGACTCTCGCCGGTGACAAGCGCGAGGGCGTGCTGCTGCCGCACGAGCGTACTTCCCGCCATCAGCATGAACCGCTTACAGATCACGCACCGGTTCCTCGGCGGAATCTTCGATTTCTCCATCGCATCGTAGACCGGCTCGCTATTGACAATGAGCATCGGGAGCACAAACCCGCTGCACCAGAGCGAGAGGCGCCGGTGGTTCTCGATTGCCGCAGCTTTAACATCGGGGCCCGCCCACCGCCCGCCGTCCATGTGGATATGGGTGACCTCGGCCCCCCGTTTCATCATCAGCCACGAGGCGACCGGCGAATCGATCCCGGACGAGAGCAGGACACAGGCCCGGCCCTGCGTCCCGAGCGGGAGCCCGCCGGGTGCCGGGATCCGTGCATCGGAAACAAACCCGCCGGTCTCCCGCGCCTCCACGAACAGTTCATAGTCCGGGTTGTCGAGATCCACGCGGGCGCCGGGCACGGCATCGGCAACCGCGCTCCCGATCTCTACACCCATCTGCTGGCTGGTATACCCGGAGACCCCCTGCCGTTTGGCCCGGATCGCAAAACTCATGCCCGACTTCAGCCGGCCGGTAGCGAGCCCGGCGGCAGCGCTCCCAAGAGTATTGAGATCGGTTCCGGTCCGGGTTGCGATACTTACGTCAACCACACCGAAGATCCGGGAGACCACGGCGGCGATCCGTTCCTCATCATCGCCGAAGATGAGCATGCGGCCCCGGCTGAGCTCGAACCGGTGGGGGATCCCTGCGGCATCCAGCGCCTTCTTGATATTGCGCAGGAGAAGCCCGATGAAATGGCGCTTGACCGGCTCGCTTTTTAAAAAGAGTTCGCCGTACCGGACGAGAACGCATTTCACAAGCGGCCAGCCCCCGTTCCTGCCCCGGGAGGGAAATGCCGCTTGATTTCCATAATCTCCTGCATGTTCACCAATGGTTGACCGTCCGGGGGCATAACTCTTGGGAAACCGGGCTCCACGCTCTCCCGGCAGGATCGCCCGCTCCCGGTTATGGGATTTTCCTTTCGCAACGCTTCCCCGATCTTCCCTGAAATATCAGGAGATCTGGTCGGACGAGATCCGGGCAATCAAACCGATGGAATTGTGATCTCTGCAATTACAAAAAATGCAGGTAACGCCGGAAGAAGACCTATAAAGATCTGCCGGTTCCGCCGTTGGAACATCGAAAACGCTTTAATCCTGACAGGCGGATTGTACTGAAATGGCAAAGAAAGGAAGCAAACCGGCGCCGGAATCCGAACCGATGAAGTTGTTCTATATCTTCTACAACCAGGAACGGTACGACAACTGGTTGAAGAGTCTCTCGGAAGCAAGCTTCGAGGCCGATCCCAGGAGCGAGGAGATGCCCGAGGGTTTCCGGATCCTCGACAGTTTCTCGGTCGATATCACGCTCGAAGTCGTAAAAATTGTAAAACTCTTCCAGAACAACCGGTTCGGCAGGGAGGAATCTCTCGACCGGCTATCGCAGGTCGAACAGATCATCATGGCCGCTCCCCCCGCGGGAGATCTCGCTGAGATCGTCGAGATCCTCCAGCTCCAGAAGCTGGTCCTCTTTGCGTCCTGCCGGAAGTTCATCGAAGGTGCCTATGACAAGGACATCAAGGCGCTCGTCAAGAAGGGCAAAGATACTCTTGACAAGGATATGGAAGGAGCGCTCGACTGCGCCGCACAGATCGGGGCGGGCGTGCTTGGCGGGGCAGCCTGCTGCGGCAAGTATGTCAAGGACGATCTCGAGAACCCGACCCTCTTTGACGAATGGCTCATCGAATGCGAACGGATGTACGAGGCCATTGCTTCCCTGAAGAACTTTGACGAGTCTGTCGGGGACGAGGATTGATCGCGGACCGGGCCCGGCTCCGGATTGCAAGAAGGATCGAACGCCTTGCCGGGTACCGCCTCCCTGACCGTGCCTTTCATGGCACGATGCTTTCTGCCCTCTGCTCCGGCATCAACTACGATGCCTTTGACTTTGCCATACGGGAGCAGATTCTCAGTTTTTTCAATGATTTTCTCCGGTGCAACTGCCGCGACTCCCCGCTCTGCGGGTGCCCGGAGCGGAAGTTTGCGGAAAAGATCCTCGAACTCCGGGAGAACGGGCTCGACCACCGGCAGATCTCCTCGTTCCTGCTCGACGAGTACGGCATCGAGATCTTTCCCGCGGATATCCTCTCGTTCCTTGAGGATTCCGTCCATGT
>CAZNLI010000036.1:0-15555 GCA_964574125.1 uncultured Methanoregula sp. | reverse complement strand
AGCGGCCGGTATCCGCATCACCACTTTAATGTCACCCCCGCCGCAAACCATGTACGTACATGCCGGAGCGCACCATCACCTTCTCAAAGAACGTCTTCCTGCCGTTAACGACCGTCTGCCGGAACCGGTGCGGGTACTGCTGTTTCAGGACACCGGTGCAGGAGGGCTGCCTCCTGATGCCGGAGACCGTGGAGCGGATGCTCCTTCAGGGTGCTGCCCTCGGGTGCACGGAGGCATTGTTCACATTTGGCGAACGGCCGGACCTGGAGCCGGGATTTCCGGCATACCTCGAAAGGACCGGCCATGCCCGGTTCCTTGACTACGTGTACGCGATGTGCGAGAAGGGCATTGCCGCCGGCCTGCTCCCCCACACGAACGCCGGCATCCTCACGTACGGAGAGATGGAGACCCTCCGCGAGGTGAACGCGAGCATGGGGATCATGCTGGAGACAACCGCCGATGTGCCGGCGCACCGGAGCTCGCCGGGGAAAAAGCCGGAGGTCCGGCTTGCCATGATCGAGGATGCCGGGAAGCTGAAGATCCCGTTCACGACCGGCCTCCTTTTAGGGATCGGGGAGACAGAAACCGACCGGGAGGAGTCGCTTATTGCCATCCGCGATATCCACCGGCGGTACGGCCATATCCAGGAAATCATCATCCAGAACTTCTGCCCGAAGCCGGGGACGGCGATGGCAGGGCACCCGGTCGTACCGACTGAAGAGATATGCGGGACGATCCGGCTCGCGCGGGAGATCCTCCCCCGGGAGATCGCCATCCAGATCCCCCCCAACCTCGTCGATGCACGGGATCTTATCCCGTGCGGGGTGGACGATCTCGGCGGGGTTTCCCCGCTCACGGTCGATTACATCAACCCGGAACACCCGTGGCCGGCCATCGATGCGCTCAAAACCCTCGCAAGCGGCGCCGTGCTGAAGGAACGGCTCTGCATCTACCCCCGGTTCATCGGGATGGGCTGGTTCCATCCCAACCTGAAACCACTAATAACCCGGCTCGCACATAGTACAGCATAAGGAGCAGTACTCGTGAAACAGGGCAGGCTTCTCTATTCCGGCAAGGCAAAGTCCGTCTACTGCACGGACAGCGACAACCGTCTCATCGTGGAGTTCCGCGACGATATCACCGCGTTTGATGGCGGAAAAAAAGACAGGCTCAAAAATAAAGGGAACTACAACGCGGGAGTGTCGGCGTTCTTCTTCTCGTATCTTGAGGAACACGGGGTAAAGACGCACTTTGTTGAGATGCTTGACAACAACCGCATGGTGGTAAAGAGGCTGAAGATGATCCCACTCGAGGTCATCGTCAGGAACATCGCGGCCGGTTCGATTGTACGCAACTACCCGTTTACGGAGAAGACGCCGTTAAAACCGCCGGTCATCGTGATCGATTACAAGGACGATTCCCGGCATGACCCGATGCTCAACGACGACCTGATCCTGGCGCTCGGGCTCTGCACGGCGGCGGAACTGAAAAGGATCAAGGCGTCTGCCCTTAAAATCAACAGCATACTTGTGAAGCTGCTCGCACAACAGGGCATCACCCTCGTCGATTTCAAGCTCGAGTTCGGGCGGGCGGGAAGGACCATCTGTGTCGGGGACGAGATCTCCATGGACTCCATGCGGCTCTGGGATAAAAAGACCGGGGAGTCGCTCGATAAGGATGTGTACCGGTTCGAAAAGGGCGACGTCATGGAAACCTACGACCGGGTCTCGCACCGGATCATGGGAAAGAAGTCCTCGCCGCAGAAGAAGAGAAAATAATCCCATTGTGGCCCAAACAGAAAGGCTAACATCCTGAAAGCATGCATTACGTTGTAAGAGAAGAGAACACTGCCGCGGTACCATGACAGACAACGAAGCTGAATCAGATATGCTCAAATGGGCAAAAGCCTATGCACAGAAGCACGGCTGGAGACTCAATACCGATGAGAAGCAGCTGGGCACCGTGATCCGGGGGCTTGTTCGGAACAAAACGAAGTTCGGGCACCCGTACTGTCCCTGCCGGTTGCGCAGCGGCGACGAGGAGAAGGACCGGGCGATCGAGTGCCCCTGCGTCTACCACAAGGACGAGATCGCAAAAGAAGGCAGCTGCCACTGCAACCTGTATTTTAAAACCTGATTTTCACGACTTTTACCCCCATGCCTCCCGTTTCCCGCAGGCTCATGCACGGCCTTCCCCCGGTGATCGGGGCGGGAGCACGGGTCCTCATTCTCGGGAGTTTTCCCTCCCGCCGGTCGCTGGATGCCGGGGAGTATTACGCGAACAAACGGAACCAGTTCTGGGAGGTCATGGGATCGCTCACCGGGACCGATCCCGCCCTTCCCTACAACGAGCGCCTCGCCTGCCTTGTGTCCCGCGGGATCGCACTCTGGGATGCGATCGGTTCGTGCCGGAGGGAGGGGAGCGCCGACAGCCGGATCGAGAGCCCGTCTGGTAATCCCATCCGCGATCTGCTCGCATCCCACCCCGGCATACGGCTCATCGCCTGCAACGGGAGCGCTTCGGCACGGCTGGTACAGGGTCTTGACCTGCCCGTTACCATCCCTGTCCTCCGGCTGCCTTCGACGAGCCCGGCATACGCCCGGCTGTCGCTCAACGGGAAGATCCGGGAATGGTCGGTTATCCGTGCGTACCTGAAAAATTAAAAAAAGCCTCTACCGCTCAAGCCGGAACTTCAGGAATATCACATGGTAGATGGCATAGAAACCGACGAAGACTGCGGCGGCGTACCCGAAGACCGCGAGCCATTCGACCTCCGTTGGCAGGCGGAGCGCTGCATTCTGGAGGATCAGGGACGACCCGACGACAAGGGCTGCAACCACGAGCCCGATCATGATCTTGTCGCTTGCCCGGTCCAGCGCCATCTGGAGCTTCTGGAGATCGGTGTCCACGATCTCCAGCCGGATCGTACCGGTAGAGAGGCGTTTTAGCATGAGGTTGATGTTGCGGGGCAGGTCGAATGCCGCATCGACCGCTTCCATCATGGAGTTGGTGGCGCGCTTCACGTAGGCGGCGGAGAGGGTGTTGGTCTCGGCAAGCTTGGTCAGGTAGGGGGTGACCTCCTTGCCGAAGTTGAACTTCGGGTCGAGCCGGACGCCGATATCGAGGACCATGACAAAGACCTTTAAAAGCAGCATCAGGTTCATCGGGACCTGCAGCCGGTACCGGCGCATCGTGTCGGTCAGCTCGTTTACGAGCAGCCCGAAATTGACCTGGTGGACCTCGGTGCCCCCGCCAAAGTCATGCATCATGATGTAGAGGTCGTCCCGGAGGCCTTCGCGGTCCGCCTCGTTGATGACGATGCCAAAGCCCTCCAGCGACTTGAGCATCATCTCGATATCGTCGGTGACGAGCGCGAAGAGGAGGTTGATGAAGTTCTGGCGCTTCTCGGGGCGGAGCACGCCGACGATCCCAAAGTCGAGGAAGACGATGTCCCCTTCCTTTGTCACGAGCAGGTTGCCCGGATGGGGGTCGCCATGGTAGAAGCCATCCTCGAAGATCATCTTGAGGTACGCCTGGAATCCCTTAACTCCGATCTCATGGGGATCGAGCCCCATGCCCCGGATTGCGTCCGCATTATCGATCCGCACCCCCTCGATATATTCCATGACGAGCACGCGGGACGAGGTGTATTCCCAGTAGATCCTCGGGAATTTGATCCCGGGGACGCCGACAAAATTCCTTGCCATCCGGTCCGCGTTCCGTGCATCCCGCGTAAAGTCCAGTTCCTTCCTTATCTGGTTGGCAAAGTCCTGCACCATCCCGACGGGGTTGTATACCCGGATCTCGGGGAAGACCGCGTCGATCCGCTGCGCCATGGAGAGCAGGATGGTAAGGTCGGTCTCGATCACTTCCGGGATCCCCGGCCGCTGGACCTTGACCGCAACCCGTGTCCCGTCCTTGAGCACGGCCCGGTGCACCTGCCCGATCGATGCCGAGGCGATCGGGGTCTCATCGAACTCGAGGAACCAGTCGTCGAGATTGGGGCAGGACTGGAGGAGGACTTCTTTTACTTCGGGAAACGAGAGCGGTCTTGCATGGTCCTGCAGCTTCTTGAGCTCCTCGATCATCTCGGGCGGGAGCGTTTCCATCCTCGTGCTCATGATCTGGCCGAACTTCACGAAAGTGGGGCCGAGCTCTTCAATGGCGAGCCGGATCCGTTCGTAGATCGTGGATGTCTCGGCGGGTCCGCCGGCGGTGGGAAGCCGGAACCGGGGCTTCCCGGGGAACATTCTCTCGATGGCAATGCCAAAACCATATTTACTGAGAATATCGACGATTTGCGCGGTCCGCCGGATCGATGAAACCATATGTAATTGGTTGGATGTTGTGACACTTTAAAAGTACTATGAGACGGGGGCGGACCAGGTACCGGGGCCTTCCGCCTTGAGGATCAATCGGGAGGATTACCCCCGGACCGCTATATCCCCGTTCTTCCGTTGCAGAGCCGGGAAACGATTGTTATGTATGGTTACCTGCCGGGTTTCTGGAAGACGGCGATCCGGTTGGTGTTGGTGCCGCACCCCATATTGTCCACGCCCCAGATATGGGAGGTCTTGGTGAACTCCTGGGCGTTGATCATGACGGCCCTGCACGACAGGCCGGCATTTATCCCGATCGGGATGACCGACTCTTCCAGCCGGACGGTGCCTTTCCGGACCTCGCCGACCTCGAACGCAATCCACCCGCCGGGCGCGGTGATGCGGGAAAGTTCACAGAATACCCCCCCCATGACGGATGTCCACCCGTCGATGCTCCGGGCCATCGTGATCTTCTTTCCGATTGCGCGGGCATCGAGGCCGTTGAACCAGCACCGGAGCCAGTTGTCATCGCGGTACTGCACGATGTCAAGGAACGGGGGCGAGGTGACGGTCAGCCGGACCGAACCGTCCCGGATCTCCGGGGTGGCCCGGGCATCGCCGGTCAAAAACATCGCGATCCTTCCCGCCACTTTCAGGTTTTTTACCTGCACAGGACGCAGACCGGAGAGCAGGCTTTTCGTCTTTTTCAGGATCAGGGCATGGGTGTCCCGGTACACGGGCTCCTGCTTTTTCCGGATGTTGATCCGCTTCTGGCTCTCCGGCGATACCGCCTGGTTTGGCGGGAGCGTGTAGACCGAGAAGAAGCCCGGGGAATGGCCGGTGAGCCGGTTGGTCGCAACCATCGCTATCCAGCTGTCGGTGGCATCCAGGGTCCCGTCCTCCCGCCGCCCGAGCAGGTACTCGCGGAGACCGGCGATCTCGCGTCCGGTGCCTGCCTCGTAAAACATGGAGAGGTCGATGCCGGTATCGCCACCGTCGTGCGGGATTACTTCCAGCCGCCGTTTCACGGCGTCGAATGCGGGGGGAGAGAACCGGGGTTCCGTCATGATCCGCGAGAGCGGGTTGGCGTCATTTGCGGCAACCGATCTGCCGGCAAGCCCGGCCTCGATGACGGTCGTGCCCCTGCCGCTGAACGGGTCATAGACAAGATCGCCTTTCCGGGTCAGGAGGTCGATGAAAAACCGGGGGAGCTGGGGCTTGAAACAGGCGCGGTAGGAGATCTCGTGGATGGATGCCGCCTGCCGCTGGCCGGAGGTCCAGAACGAGTTCCGGTAGAGGGGGATGCTTTCATCCCCAAACCGGACAATCCCGGTCTCTGTTACGGCATCCCCGTTCTTTTTACCGACAAATCCCGCCAGGAACCGGTTCAGTTTACGGTTTCCGGTAGCTGCCATGCCCGCTCTTCCTCCCGGTATCTTTGGCAGGGAAGAATCTAAAATTCTCCCCCGGTGCATATTGCCGGCACTGCATCGCATCGTACCGCAGGAATGGCTCCCGTTCAGAGGATGGACGCAACAAGGATCGTGGCGGCATACACCGCCATGCTGACATGGAAGAGCGGGAGCGCCTTCATCGCCGCATCCGCGCCCCTGCCGGTAAAGACAAGGTAATTGGCCGCCCCGACGAGGAGGAGGCCGACGATAAGGCCGAACCGTGCGATAGTGCCAAGGTACGGGAAGAAGAGGGCGGCGCCAAGGATATGGAGGAGCGTAAACCCGTAGATCCAGTACACGGTCCCGTCCTGCCCAAACAGGATCGGGATCGTCTTCATCTCCCTCGCCCGGTCGTTCTCGACATCGGCAAGGTCGTTGACCCCGAGGTGGGCCATGGCAAAGGGATAGAAGAAGACGAAGAATGCAAGCGCGGTTGCATCGGGGAACCCCGCACAGAGGTAACCGGCAACCGGGAAGAGCGCAAAATCCGTCCTGCCAAGGAGCTGGGCGACAGGGAACTTCTGGTCCCGCTTGACAAACTGGTAGAACGATTCCACCCCGTAGCTGTAGAGCAGGATCAGGACGACGAACCACGAGTGCGGGAAGGGCAGGCAGGCGATCAAAAAAAGGGTTACGGCAAAGAGGAGCGCAAAGAGCCGGAAGGCTGCCTGCGGGGTGACGGATCCCGCCGGGAGCGGGCGCTTCCCGAACAGCCGCCAGTACCGGGTGAGCCGCTTGTTCTCGATGTCCCGCTTGTCGAGATCCCGGTCAATGTAATCGTTGAGCACGAGGCCGGCCTCGAACCCGAAGAACCCGATGAACGCCCCGAGCGCGAGAAGTCCCCACGAGAAGGTGCCGTATGCCGCTGCACCGAGGGCGAGCCCGGCGCAGAAGAGCAGCGGCCAGGCAAAGAAGAACTTGAGGCGCAGCAGGTCGGCGTACGCTTTGACGGTGGCAGTGGTGTTGGTGCCGCTGCCATCCGTTACGCTCGTTCTTTCAGGAATGGGAGAGGGGCGGGTGTCCATGATTGTGCGGTGAATCCGGTGCCGGGATGCGGCCGGGGCCGGCTCCCGCCGGTGCCCGGGTTAACGGTTATTTTACTGTATAATCTGCCGGGTAATAATAGGCCATGATTGACTGGGCATTGACGGGCGCGGCTTCCGGGCCGGCCGGTGGACTGTTCCCGTGCGCCTGAAAAACGTCATCTGTTTGTAGCCGATATGGAGCCAAAGAAGCCGGTTTTCCGGGAGCCTGCGGGCAGGTTATCAGATCCTCATCAGGTGCTCGTTCTCCTTGAGCCAGGCCCGTCTCTCCCGGTAATCCGGCAGGATCCCGGAAACCTTGTGCCAGAAACTCTGCGAATGGTTATGGTGGCTGAGGTGGGCAAGCTCGTGGACAACAACGTAATCGACGATACCGGGCGGCGCCTGTACGAGCCGCCAGCTGAAATTGACATTGCCTTCGGAGGTGCATGACCCCCACCGCCGCCGGGCGCCGGTGACCCGGACGGAGGCGGGGACAAGCCCGGTCACCATCGAGAAATACGCGCACCGTTCCTTTACGATCAGTTCCGCCTCCCGCATGTACCAGCGTTCCAGGCTTCGCCGGATATCCGGCAGCAGGCTCCGGGAGACATACAGCCGGTCGAGCCGTGAAATGACATTCCTCCCGTCATCGACAAACGTGAGCGGGTACAACCCCCCGAGAAAGAGGAAGATCTCCCCTTCAAGGTACTCATGCACGGCGGGACGGGGACGTCGTCTCATCCCCTCCAGGTGCCGGAGAATCCATCCCCGCTTCTCCCGGATCAGGTCGGCGATCGCTTTGTCGGGGGCGCGATTGGGAGCCCTAACTATCAGGGTTGCGTCATGCGTGATCTCAAGCGCAATCGTCCTCCGCTTCGAGCGGATCACCTTTTCGACCCGGATAGCGGGATCGGGAGATGGCTGGCGGGAATTATTCAATAAGTGGTGTTTATCTATGGCGGGTAAAAAGATGGCGGAACTTCCCCGGTTCACTTGTGGGTGAAGTACGCCACTACGCCGTCGTCGGTCACGGAATCGATCTTCGCAAACCCGACCCGCTCGAACTGGACGACATTCCCGAGTTCGTTCCGGGCAGCCGGCTCGCAGGCGCCGGCAATATCGCCTTCCGGTGTCCGGAGGGTGCAGGGCACCTGGTCTGCGACCGGCAGCCACTGGATGATCGGGGCTTTTGCCGCCCGGGCGTCCGCGAGGGAGTTCCCTGCATAGGTGAGGTGGGGCCTGCCATGGTCGTACTCCACCGAGACGTTGAAGAGGTCCTTGAACCGGAGAAGGGTCCGGGACTTATCCCCGAGTTCCGCCGCGGGCAGGATGAGGGATCCGTTGAAGGCCAGCGTCCGCACCCCCCGTTTCTCATCGGCGGGGTGGAGGAGCGCCTTTGTTGTCACGTGGGGGGCGGCATGGATGACCGCCGTCACCGGGTCCGGGACAAAGAAGTACCGGTTCGCCACCGGATCGACAATCTTCCGGTTCTCCGCGTACAGGTTATCCCACGAGAACGAGATGTCGGTCTCGCCGATCCCGATCGCGAGCATCGCGTTTTTGACCGCCTCGGGACTGATGCCGCGCCGGGCAAGGGCCCGGAGCGTGCCGAGCCGGATATCGTCCCAGCCCGAGTAGGTCCCCTCCTTGATCCCGAGCCGCATCTGCGAGGTGGAGAGCACGACTCCTTCGATCCCCATCCTCCCGTAGTGACGGTAGACTGGTACCTTCCAGCCGAAATGGTCGTAGATATACCGCTGGCGGCGGGTGTTGGCGATATGGTCCTTGCCCCGGATCACGTGGGTTACGCCCAGCAGGTGATCGTCGGCAACAACCGAGAAGTTCATCAGCGGGTAGACAAATGCGCCCGGTTTCCTCGGGTGGGCGGGTGAATCAAGGATCCGGAACGCCGGGAAGTCCCGCATGGCGGGATCGGGATGGAGGAGGTCGGTCTTAATCCGGACCGACACTTCCCCTTCCCTGAAGCCGTGGGCAAGCATCTTCTCCCAGAGCGCAAGGTTCTGCGTAACGGTATTTGCCCGGCAGGGGCAGGCCTGCTTTGCCATCTTGAGCTCCTTGAAGCGCTCGTTGTCGCAGGTGCAGACATAGGCCCCGCCTTTCCCGATCAGCTGCCGGCAGAGGTCGTAGTACAGGGGGAGCCGGTCGCTCTGGTACACGGTCTCCGTGATGCCGAGCCCGAGCCAGCGGATGTCCTCGACGACGGTCTCGTACGCCTCGGGATCGACACGCTTGGGATCGGTATCCTCGATCCGCAGGATATACCGGCCGCCATACATCTTCACGTACGCGTCGTTGAGGGCAGCCGCCCGTGCGTGCCCGATATGGAGGGGGCCGGACGGGTTCGGGGCAAACCGCATGACGACGCCGTTCTTTGCATCCTCAAGCTCGGGGAGCACCTTCTTATGCTCGTGCTTCTCTGAGAGCGCGGCGATCATCTCGGGCGCGATCTCCTCGAGTCTTTTGCGCCGGCTCTCCGGGTCAAGCGCGGCGACTTCGGCAATAACGTCGCGGGCAAGGGAGGAGACCTCCTTTGCCTTTGGCCGGAGCTCCGGGTTTGCCCCCATCACCATGCCAATCACCGCTCCCGCCTGGGGCACGCCGCCGTGCTTCACCGCGTTCGCAAGGGCGCAGCGCAGCAGCAGCTCCCGCGGGTCAGCGCCTGCCATCTCAGAAGCTCCGTGTCACAAAGTATTCGCCGATCTGGCGGAGGAGATCGCGCTCCTGAGAGGGTGGAAGGATGGCGATGTGCTTTACGCTTGTCGCGACAAGATCGTTTGCCGTCGCCGTGACGTCCGCAATCACGCCGGCGTCTTCCAGCTCCCTGATCGCCGCATCGATCTCCGCGCCGGTCAGGTTCCGCTTGTATTTCGTTAAGTCAATCCCCTTCTCCCGCGCCTTGATCCAGATCAGGGTCTGCTTGCCTTCGCGGAGATCGGACGCCCGGTCCTTCCCGCTCTTTTCAGGAGGGGTCAACAGGTCGATGACATCGTCCTGGATCTGGAATGCCATGCCGATATTCAGCCCGTAGGTGTAAAGAGCCTTGACCTGCCTCGCGTTCCCGCCGGCAAGGATGGCACCGATACCCGCCGCCGCCGCATAGAGCGCACCGGTCTTTTTCCGGACCATCTCCAAGTACTCCCCTTCGTCGACATCGTCGCGCTTCTCGAATGTCATGTCCATGTGCTGCCCGTGGCAGAGTTCTGCGCATGCTATCGCAAGCATGGAGACTGCCCGCGACTTTGCTTCATCGGTCGCCGTGGAACGGATGAGGAAATCGAAAGCCTTCGCGTACAGGACATCCCCGGCAAGGATGCCGGTCGGCATGCCCCACTTTGAATGGACGGTTGGCACACCCCTCCGGAGGGTGTCGTCGTCCATGATGTCGTCATGGATCAGCGTGAACGTGTGGGTCAGTTCCAGCGCAAGCGCTGCCGGCATCAGGTCGGAAGAGCTGTTCGGTTTTACGGCGTCGGCGGCGAGCAGGACGACCGCGGGGCGCAGCCGCTTTCCGCCAGCGGTAAGGAGGTGGGCGCTCGCCTGGTTCAGCTCGCCGACCGTATCGACAAAATACCGGTCGATCATGGTGTCGATCGACCGTGCGGTGGTTTCTATGTATTCGGACAGTTCCATGATGTTCCCTCAGTTCAGTTTGACCCGCTGGCCGTTCTTGACGACATGCAGGTCTGAATGGAGCGTGTAACCGAGTTCCGAGGCAAAATCGGCATAGGTGCCGGTCAGCCGGATGTTCCCGTGGGCAGGGACGATGTGCTGCGGGTTTAAGAGATGGATCAGCTCGTAATGGTCTTCCCGGTACGCGTGCCCGCTGACATGGAGATCCTCGAATATCCGGGCACCGGCAAGCTTCAGGTGGGCCTCCACCATGTAGCGCTGGCCATAGTTCATCGGGTTCGGGATGACATTTGCCGAGAAGATCACCTTGTCGCCCTTGCTGAGCAGGAACGGCGTGTCTCCCGTCGCAATCCTTGTCAGGATCGACCCGGGCTCTCCCTGGTGGCCGGTGATGATCGGCATGAACTTCTCCTTGCCTTCCTTCATCAGGCGCCGGAGCATCCGGTCAACGGTCCGCCGGTTGCCAAAGACGCTGGTTGTCGTCGGGAACGAGACGAGCTTCATCTGTTCCGCAGTGACGGAATACCGCTCCATGGAGCGGCCGAGGAGAACGGGTTTTCTCCCGATCTCGTGGGCGCATTCCGCGATCGTCTTTACCCGCGCGATATGCGAAGAGAACGTCGAGACGAGGATGGCGTTCTTGTCGTCCTCGTAACTTGTTATCGTGTCCCGGACAAGGTTCCGGGCGATCCGTTCCGACGGGGCACGGCCCGAACGCTCGATATTCGTGCATTCTGCGATGAGCGCAAGAACGCCCTCCTTCCCGATCTGCCGGAGCCTTGCAAAGTCCGGGGGATCTCCAATCACCGGGGTCCGGTCGAACTTGAAGTCACAGGCGTACACGATTGCGCCGTGCGGGGTATGCAGGACCGCCATCACCGTATCGATGATCGAGTGCTGCATCCGGACAAACTCAAGGGTCAGCGTCTGCGAGATCGTGTACCGCTGGCCTGCCTTTAAGGGAAAGAGCTTGTTGTTGACACCGAACTTCTGCTCCCCGGAGATCTGCTGCCGGATGAGCTCGGTCGTGTACGGGGTGGAGATGATCGGGGCGTTGTACCGGTGCGCCAGTTTCGGGATTGCCCCGATATGGTCGAGGTGCCCGTGCGTGCAGACAATCGCCTTGACGGTTCCCTCGATCGAGTTCATCATCGTATCATCGGGGATCGCCTTAATCTTGATGAGATCGAGGGAATGCATGTTCTCGATCTCCGCGTCCTCGTGGATCATCACCTGGTCGAGCCGTAAGCCCATATCGAAGATGACGATCTCCTTTCCGCAGCGGACGGCGGTCATATTCCGCCCGACCTCGTCGTATCCGCCCACTGCCAAGACTTCTATATCCATGTACTGTCTCCTTTCTTTCGTAAATTGCTGGTCTGTGAATGTGTGAATGATTTTTGTTGACGGTTCCGGTCTGTTATTTCCCGGTCCGTTCGGGGTTGTCCATCCCGATCATCTGCCGGGTCCTGCCGGTAATAAACATCCGCGCCTTCTTAAGGTCGGCAACCCGCGGGCAGCCTGTAAGAAACATGGCTGCATCCAGCTGCCGGTGGAAGGCACCGATTGCCTCTCCGACGGCTTCATCGCTCTCAAGCGCCGGTGCAAGGAGTGGCAGCGCCATCCCGCAGAGATCGGCGCCGAGCGCGAGTGCCTTTGCCATATCGATGCCGGAGCGGATGCCGCCCGATGCGATCACGGGGGCGCCAGTGCCAAGCACTTCGCAGAGGCTGACAACCGTGGGAATGCCCCAGTCGGCAAAGTCCTCGCCGAGGGTCTTCTTCTGCCGGGCATCGGCAGACCGGCCGCGGCCGGCACGCAGGCTCTCTACTGCCGCCCACGACGTCCCGCCAAAACCGCCGACATCGATTGCCGCAGCGCCCGCACCGGTGCATGCCTTTGCAGTCTGCAGGGAGATACCGGATCCGGTCTCCTTGACAAGGACCGGTGTTTTCATGCCGTCGCAGAGTTCGCGGATCGCGTCAAGGCATCCCGTGGCATTGTGGTCCCCTTCCGGCTGGATGGCTTCCTGCAGGAAGTTTAAGTGGATGGCAATGGCATCCGCGTCGATCATCCCGACAGCCCGTTCCGCCCACTCGATCCCATGATCGCGGAGCTGGACCGCGCCAAGGTTTGCAACGAGGAAAGCTTTCGGCGCTTCCTCGCGGACAACCGAGAACGTGTCTGCAAGGGCCGGGTCCTCGAGCGCTGCCCGCTGGGAGCCCACGCCCATGCCGATGCCAAAACGTTCCGCCGCACGGGCAAGCCGTGCGTTCACGATGCCGGTATCGGGGTGGCCGCCGGTCATTGCAGAGATGAACAGGGGGGAGTCAAACGTGCGGGATAAAAAACGCGTGTGCCGGTCGATCGCCGCCATATCACACTCCGGCAGCGCATTATGCACCAACCGTATGTCAGAAAAACCGGCATCGCCGCGCCCGACATCTGATTCACTGCAGATCCGCAGGTGGTCGAGCTTCCGCGACGAAGTAAAACGTCTCTTGTCCTTCATAATCCTCTCATGTTCCCTGTTCATGTTCCCTGTTCAAGGTTTTCACCGGGTGACCCGGGTTCCTCCGCAATCCCTTCCCGCAAGGAAATCCGGGATGCGGGAGACGTGGAAGATCTCCGACCCGATGCCCGCTGATGCGAGCTCTAAAAGTTCGGCGATCTTTCCTCTCATTCCACCGGTGACGTCGGTATGGGTTGAGCTGCCGATCTGGAGGGTCCGGAAATCCGCCGGTGTGATCACCGGCACGACCGTCTCTCCATCCAGCACTCCCGGTACATCGGTGGCGAGTCCCACGCGCCGCATGGCAAGTCTTCCTGCAAGGAACCGGATCAGCTGATCGCCTGAAACGATGCAGGCGCCCCGGGACCGGTCCATCACCACGTCGCCGTGGATCACCGGGACCATCCTCAGGTCAAGCATCCGTTCCATCTGCCGGCATTCGAACGCGATAAGCCGGCCGTCATCGGCATACCCCGCGTGCAGCGGGTGGATGCCGATCGCTTCGATGCCCGCTTTCCGCAGTGCAGCGACCACTTCCGCGTTGAGGGAAGAGACCGCGTGATGGGTGACCGCGATCCCTTCGGCATTCTCCGCGGTTGCACCCGTGTCGAGCCGGTATCGTTTCGCCTCGGGATGCCCGCAGGAACCGGCACCGTGCACGATCAGGATGCCTTCCCGCTGTGCGCCGGCAACAGCTTCTGCTATGCCGGCGAGCCGGTCATGGTCGATAACACAGTCGCCGCTCTTGTCGGTAATGACGCTCCCGCCAAGCTTGAGCATGATGCGGTCAGACATTCTTCTCTTTCCTCGCACCCTCGGTATCGATGCTTGTTACGATTGCCCGGGCATTATGGGACTCGATCGCCTTGGCGACCCGGTGCCGGATCCCTTTCGGGCAGACGGCAACCATGCACCCGCCCCCGCCGGCCCCGGTCAGCTTGGCGCCGAACGCTCCCGCAGTCCGTGCGGAGAGCACGAGCCGGGACAGCGCCGGGTGACCGACGCCAATGGCTTCGAGGAGGGCATGGTTCATGTCCATGTACTTTCCCAGTTCCTTCTGGTTATTCAGGTGGTGGATGGCGCTCAGCGTCACACCCTCGATCGCATCCAGCACGTGCCCGACGATCTCCGGGTGCTTCTTCTTCAGCTCGGAAACCTGCTCCACGAGCTGCGCCGTATTGTGGGAGATAAGCGTGTCTCCGATCACGATATGGAGGTTCACGGGGGCAAGGCGCCTGCGCGAGGTGCCGGTGATCAGCACGATCCCGCCGTAGGCCGAAACGGTCGTATCCGTCGGGCTCGCCCGGCCTTTCTGCACCTTCTTTTCGACGGTAAAGGCCATATCGGCAATCTCCTCGCGGGTCTTTCCCAGCTGGAATTCGTCGTTGATCGCACAGAGCGTCGCAACCGTCACGGCCGCCGACGATCCCAGGCCCGAGGAACTGGGGATCTGCGAGTTGATGTACACGCTGCCCGACACTCCCATCTCGGTGAAGCAGTTCTGGATATACGGGGAACTCACCGAGAGCGGGCGCCTGCTGTGCCGCACGGTCACGTACACCCGCGGCCGGATCGCCATCGCGATCCCGGGCTTTCCGTACACGACGGCATGCTCTCCGAAGAGGAAGACCTTGCCCGGTGCGCTCCACGTAGCCAACCTAGATCACCGCAATGGCTGCGTACCCCACGACCTCGCTCCGGTCCCCCGTGACGTCCCCGCTCGTCCCATACGTGAGCAGGCGGCCTTCCTTTGCCCCCATCATACGGCAGGCTTCGGTCATGGCGGCGATCGGGCCAACCCCGCACGCAGAGACCCGCCGGGCGACGACCCTGCGGTAGAACTCCTTGGAATCGAGCGTTTTGAGGGCCCCGATGGCATACAGGTCCTGGTCCCGGGCGACCTCCTCCGGGATATAGTGGGAGAAATCGCTGGAAGCGAGGATCCGGATCTCCCGGCGCTCCGATTTTGCCGCATCAACGATTGCCTGCGCAAGATTCAGCGCCGATGCCTCGTCCTGCTCCCCCATCATGACCGGTGCGATCCGGGCACGGGGGAACCGGAACTTGATGAACGGCATCTGGACCTCGATCGAATGCTCCTGTGCATGGGCAGGTTCGTCAACCCCGACGCCAAGCGCAGAGATCAATCCGGTATCGGTGTCGACAACGCCGAGCGGCGTCTCCCAGGGAACAGCGGATGCCGCGGTGAGGAAACCCCTGTGGGAAGGGCCGATCACGACAAACGTGCCGGAAAAGGAGGCGGGGATTGCCGCATAGGACTGCGCTGCAACCGCCCCGGAGTAGATGTACCCTGCATGGGGAACGACAATCCCCGGGGCATTGAGATCCCCGGCAGCGGATGCATTCCCGAAAAACCGGGTGAGCAGCTGCTCAAGATGGTTCGGGTCCCGTGGATAGAACATGCCCGCAACGGCGCATGTACGCATATTCATCGGATTAACCCTCTTGTCGCACTGCTATATCCAGATATCGGTTGCAGGGGAGGCTGTCTGACAACAGCCGGACCCTTTTTCAGATATCGGTCTCGAAGTCCTCGGCGGTGAGTGCCGTGGAGATGCCGCGGAGCCGGAGCA
>CAZNLI010000035.1:0-16764 GCA_964574125.1 uncultured Methanoregula sp. | reverse complement strand
TCAAGGAAGAGCGTGAGAGAGGTATCACGATCGATATCGCCCACAAGCGGTTCGATACGCCGAAATACTACTTCACGGTTGTAGACTGTCCCGGGCACCGCGATTTCGTCAAGAACATGATCACCGGTGCCTCGCAGGCCGATGCAGCGATTCTCGTTGTCGCTGCTCCCGATGGTGTCATGGAGCAGACCAAGGAACATGTCTTCCTTGCACGTACGCTCGGCATCACCCAGCTCATCATCGCCATCAACAAGATGGATGCCGTCAAGTTCGATGAGAAGCGGTTCAACGAGGTCAAGAAAGACCTCTCCGACCTCGTCAAGATGGTCGGTTACAAACCCGAGGAACTCCTCTTTATCCCGATCAGTTCGCTTGCCGGCGTCAACTTCAAGTCGAATGGTCCGGAGACTCCCTGGTACAAGGGCCCGGCGCTCATCCCGGCACTGGACACCTTCAAGGAGCCCGCCAAGCCGACCGACAAGCCGCTGCGTGTCCCGGTCCAGGACGCCTACAGCATCAGCGGTATCGGCACGGTCCCGGTCGGACGTGTCGAGACCGGTATCATGAAGAAGGGAATGAAGATCTCCTTCATGCCCGCCAACAAGGATGGAGAAGTCAAGTCCATCGAGATGCACCACGAAGAGATCCCGCAGGCAGTCCCCGGTGACAACATCGGGTTCAACGTCCGTGGTATCGGCAAGGGTGACGTCAGGCGCGGCGATGTCTGCGGCCCGCTCGAGGCCCCGCCAAGCGTTGCGGAAGACTTCACGGCCCAGATCGTCGTGCTCCAGCACCCGAGCGCAATCACGGTCGGGTACACGCCGGTCTTCCACTGCCACACAACCCAGACAGCCTGCACGTTCATCGAGCTCCAGAAGAAACTCGACCCGCGCTCCGGCCAGGTTAAGGAAGAGAACCCGACGTTCCTTAAGACCGGTGATGCGGCAATCGTCAAGATCAAGCCGAGCAAGCCGATGGTCATCGAGAATGTCAAGGAACTCCCGCAGCTCGGAAGGTTCGCCGTTCGTGATATGGGGTCCACGATCGCTGCCGGAATGTGCATTGCGATCAACAAAAAACAGATGAGATAACTTTTTTTTGGAGAGTTACAATGCAGAAAGCCAGAATCCGCCTGACAGGAACCGATTTCAATAAAGTGGAGATGGTCTGTGAGAGAATCCGGGAGATAGCAGAGCGCACGGGTGTGAATCTGGCAGGACCAATCCCGCTCCCGACCAAGAGACTGGTAGTCCCCATCCGCAAGAGCCCGGATGGCGAGGGAACGGCGACATTCGATCGCTGGCAGATGCGGATCCACAAGCGCCTTATCGATATCGATGCCGATGAGCGGGCACTGCGCCAGCTGATGCGCATCCAGGTACCAAAGGATATCGGCATCGAGATCGTTCTGGAAAGCTGAAGGTGCGGCGTGCCGGCCGCAGGCTTTCCGGAACAGATCAAAAAAATATTCACTTTTGAACGGACGTTTCTGCTCATCCTTGTCATTGCGTTCGTCATTCGTTTCGCATTCCTCGATCTCAAGCTCTTCCACCATGACGAGTCCATCCATGCCTGGTTCAGCTTCGACCTTCTCACAAAAGGTGCATGGACCTATGACCCGAGCTACCATGGCCCGTTTCTTTACTTCGTAACGGCCGGGATGTTTGCCCTGTTCGGAGCGTCGGACCTTGTCGGGAGGCTGCTTCCGGCCTTCTTCGGGTTCCTCCTCATCCCGCTCGTCTGGTGCATCTACCGGCTCGGGTATCTCTCAAAGACCCAGACCCTTGTTGCCGCCCTCTTCCTTGCGGTATCGCCGGATATGGTCTACTTCTCCCGGTTTCTGCGCCATGACATCTTCATGCTCGCGTTCACCCTTATGCTCGTTGTCGCCATCCTCGCCTATTTCGAGCGAAAGCAGACGCGGTACGCCATCCTTGCCGCTGTCGCTGCTGCCGGGAGCCTCTGCTGCAAGGAGGAGATGCCGGTCATCATAATCATCATCGGCCTGTTCTTTGCAATCGCCCTGTACCAGAAACGGTTCGTCCTCCCCCCCCAATGGAAGACCGATCTCCTCCTCTTCATCGTGCTGGTTGCCGGGATCATGGGGGTCCTCTATACCGGCTTTCTGGGGCACCCCGAGACACTGACGGGACAGAACTTCAATGTAACGACCAGCGGGTGGTACCAGGCAATCGAGCACTGGAGTGCCATGCACCAGCAGCAGCGGCTGGGCGGCCCCTGGTTCTTCTATCTCCCGCTCTACCTGCTCTACGAGCTCCCGATCTTCATCCTTGCAGTCATAGCGGCGTTCCAGTTCCTTATTCCTGTCGACCGTATCCGGATCGCCGGAAAAAAGGTCCGGAACCTTATACGGGAAGGATCTTCTGCCCTCTCAACCGCAGATCTTGCAACCGAGAGTATCCGGCAGCTGGCTGTGGCACGGCAGGAACCGGATAAAACGGACGAGTTCATCCGGTTCTGCATCTGGTGGATGATCCTCACCATGGCATTCTATGCCTGGGTTGGCGAAAAGGTGCCGTGGCTGATCATCCACCAGCTGCTGCCGATGATCTTTGTTGCAACCTACAAGTTCAACCGGTGGAAAGCGGCAATTGCCCTGCTTGGCACCATCTTCCTTGTCGCGATGACCTGGCATGTCGCATTTGTGCCCTTGGACATCAACGAACCCATCGTGCAGGTACAGAACTCCGAGGATATGAGGGTCGTGATGAACCTTATGGACCATGCTGACGGGATCGTGCTTGCATCCGAGAGTTACTGGCCGCTGCCCTGGTACTACCGGGGAGACCGCTGGAACGAGATGATCACCTTTTACGGGAAAAAGATAGAACTTCCGGCGCTTACCACGACAGATCCCGACATCATCATCCTGCACGACACGGACAGTTACGATGCCATCGAGGGTTATAAGAAGACAACCTACAAGCTCTGCTACTGGTTCTCCTACTATGACAACGAGGACAGGCTCCTGGAGTACTATATCCACCGGGATGGGAAGATGGGGAGCATCAACATAGATGTGTTCGTAAAAGATAACAGCACGCTGTCATCGCTTGTGAAAACCGCGGCATAAGGACCTAAGGACCGGCATCCCCTTTTTTGAAGTTCACGGAAACGGTGAGAAGTTCCCGATGGAATTCTCATCCTGTACATCCGCCCGCTGTAATATCCGGAAGGTATCCGGAAACGCGGCCGGTACCGGATTTGGGATTGTTGCAGACCCCAAAGCTGCGAACCGGGCCGGGGGATCTCCCCCATCATCGTCACGCACGAAAATTTTCCGGCCGACCGTCCCCCGCACGATCAACCGAAGGGAGGGTACCCCCACTTCATCCCCTCAGCCGGCCCCTCCACCCCGATCAGCATTTACCCCCTCAGGGATATCCTAAAAACCGGAAATTTTCCGCAACGCTCCGACGGAGAGCGAGTGGCACCCCCCTCCTCAGGGATTGACAGGGACCCCCCACCCCTCCGATCGGTTACCCCTCGCGACCCCCCGCAGGAGGTCGGTCGTGCTGAGGGTGGGTACCCCCTCTCATGTGCAAAGGTGGGGGTACCCCCATGGTTCAGAATCGTAATATCCGACGAAACATCCATCCCGGCAATCGTGATTTCGCGTGCAAAAAGGGTGGGTACCCCCACTCTGAAGCCGATCAGGTACCCCCCTCCTGCAAAACCGGGTGACCCCCAAGATCCCCTGCATGGGGTCCGACATACTGGGGGTGGCACCCCCCACACTGGGAGTGAAGAGGGGGTACCCGCTTACGGGTTCAGCTGCGGGGCTTGTGTTTCGCGTGGAACCCGTAGCGAACCAATACCGGGAGAGGTAAAAAGTGTAAAGTGCCCGCCGGGCAATCCCAAAAAAGTATGAGAGCGAAGATCAGCCCAGTTCATCCCACTGGGTGCGTTTGCGGTAGATGATGTACCCGACGCCCCCGATGATGACAAGGATGATGACAACGATGATGAGCGTGCTCCCCTTGAAGAGCCCACCGATCATGCCAAGAGGATTGAACCCGGATGACAGGGTCTTTTTAAGGGCGAGGGCATTGGTATAGGACTCGTTCGCCTTGGCAAACGCAGCGTCAGCCTTCTCCCGTGCCCGGACGTAATTTCCGTTATCGATCTCGTCATTTGCATTGGTGACGTACCCGGCCGCGATCTCCCGCATGGTCGAGATCTCGGTCAGCTGGCTCTTCTGCTCGGTGCTGGTCGCGTTGGGCTTGAGCCAGACTATGAGGGTATCGGTCTGGGTGATCGGCACCTGGGCATCGGCGACTTTCTTGATGGCCCACGCCTTGTCAAGGGCAGTTTCGCCATCGGTGATCGCCTTCCCGGCAGTGGTCAGGCTCGTCATCGCGCTCGAATATCCTGACGCAGGCTGGGCTTTGGCTGTCGAGATCGCCGACTGTGCTGCGCTGTACTTCTGCTCGGCTTCTGCCGTATCGACCCCGAGGGCATACTTCTCGTCAATTGCGATCCTGAGATCGTCAAGGGATGCCTGCTGCGCCGCAATTGCCGAGGTCACTTCACCGGTATTGATCACATTCCGTTTGACAGTAACGGCATTCCCGACAATATCCCCGCTGCCATCCAGATCGGAGACACTCACAACCACCTTTTCCATCGTGGTTGTAACGCTCGGTGCCGTACCGGTAAGGGTGACCCGCATGGACTCCTCAACATCGCTCGGGTCGTACGAGAGCACCCATCCGGTGATATCAACCGTCTTTGCGTTATCGACCGGCTGGACATTGTCGATGTCGTTTAAGACGAGCACGACATTCCAGTTGGGATTCTCAAGATCTGTCGACAGGGAAAGGGTATCGTCCTTGGGAAATGTTTCATCGCCGGATGTGGCGAATTTGATCGTGAACGAGGCAGTAACCGTCGATCCGGGGGTCAGGTCACCCGAAGGGCTGACATCAACCGTTGAAGTCGAAAATGCGTATACGGCGGGAATGCTGAAAACCAGTACCAGCAATAACAGGATCCATTTTTGCGAACACTTCATTGTATGCCCTCACTCAAACAGGGGATCGATACCCTCATCAAACATAGTCGATTTTTTCTCTTTCGACTTAATAACGTCTTCCTTTGTTTCCTTCGCAATATCGAGAAGCTCCTTGATCCGGGGCGCGTTGCCAACCGTCGCCAGCATCACGACAGCTGCAACATAATCGCTGTTGACCGGGTAATCCCCGCCGCGGACTTCCACGCCTGCGATGTTCTCCTCGACCCAGCTCTTTGCCTTCTCGACCCCTTTGCGGTCCATCTCATCGGGAGGACCGGCGATCAGCACGAGCGCCCGCTCGGCCGTGGAGTAATCGCAGGGCAGGGTGAGGCGCCCGAGCATGGCCCGGCGCACGAGAGCAACGATCTTCGCGGTCTTGTCCTCGCCAAGCAGGACCTCTTCGGTTGCCTCGCGTTTCCTGAACTTCTCCGTTATCCCGCCGAGAAGCCCCCGCTTCTTCTTCGTGTGGTTGCTCACGACATCGCTGATGGCATACCCGACCGAGGTGATGCCACCGCCACGGAGCGTGTTGATGATCTCGCTGGAGTCGACCACCATCTCGCCGACGCCCATTTTGCTGACTTCCCCGGCCCGGAAGAGGACAGCGAACCGGCGCACGATCTCATTGTTCAGCCGGTGAAATGCGCTCTTTACGCTCTCCCCCTCGTTCTTCCACGCGCTGTTGTCGAAGATGAAACAGTTATCGGTCTCGTTGACAAGCGTTGTCAGGCTCCGTGCCGCGTTGTAGGAGTAGAGCCGTCCTTCTTCCGGCGCCGGGATGATCCCGAGTGCATAGACCGGTTCGCGGTAGATCCGCTTTAAGTGCCGTGCAAGGACCGGTGAACCACCGGACCCGGTCCCGCCGCCAAGCCCGGCAACGATGACGAATGCATCCACGTCGTGCGTCCCGCGGGTATCGATTGCGGTGATGATGCTGTCGATCTCATCGGCAGTGACCCGGGCGCCGGTCACGTTGTCGGTCCCGACGCCATGGCCCTTGACAAGCGTCTGGCCGATCAGGATCCTGTCCCGCAGTTCGATATTCTTGAGCCCCATCAAATCCGTGCGGGCAGAATTAACGGCAATCCCCCGGAAACTGTTGGTACCAAGCTTCCGGTCCTGCTCGATAAACATATCGACAATTTTGCCGCCCGCCTGGCCAAAACCTATGAAAAATACCCTCATGCGAGATACCGTCCGATGGGTTTGCCCGTAGCGATAGCATCCGGGCTCTCTGTTGTTTTTAGAAATTTAATTCGACAGTACAAAAACTTTGTTATGATTCTCCGAGGATTTTTTTAAAAACCGGCGGGAATGACGGAGGCTTTTTCATTTCAGCCAAATAATACTGGGGATAGTACACCATGAAGGTCTGCATCATCGGGGGAGGACTGACCGGCCTCGTCGCCGCCCATACGCTCGCCGGGGACGTTGCCATCGATCTCTTTGAAGAGCAGCCCTTTCTTGGCGGATGCCTCTCCTCCTATACAATCGGGGACTTTTCCATCGAGCGGTATTACCACCACTGCTTCTCCCGCGATACTTCCCTTTTGTCCCTCCTGGAAAACATGGGTCTCATGGGCCGGCTTGAATGGCGCAATGCCTCGACCGGCTATTTTGCCGGGGGCAGGGTCTATCCCCTGACCACCCCGGTCGAGATCCTGAAATACCCGTTCCTCTCGCTCACGGACAAGGCCCGGCTCGGGCTCCTCACCCTGCGGGCACGATCCCTCAGCACCGCGGAACTGGACACGGTCCCTGCTGAAGAGTATATCAGAAAAACGCTCGGGGACCGCATCTATACCTCGTTCTTCGAACCCCTGCTCAATGCCAAGTTCGGGGAGAACAAGGGTGAGGTCTCGGCTGCATGGCTTGTTTCGAGGATCGCCATCCGGTCCGATCGCGGGGCCGGCGGCGAACGGCTCGGGTACCTGAACGGCGGGTTCTCGCAGCTCATCGATGCCCTCGCAGGTTCTATACAAAAGAAGGGCGGCGGTATCCACACCCGGACTCCGGTCGTTTCAACGCGGAGGGCAGGCAGCTCGTGGGAAGTGAACGGCACCCCCTACGATGCGGTCATCTCGACCGTCCCGCCGCAGGAGCTGGAGCGGATCGGCGGGCCGGCGACCGTTGCGATCCGGTACCAGGGGGCAGCCTGCGTAACACTCGGGCTCTCCCGCGAAGCTACCGGCGGGATCTACTGGCTGAACATGAAGGATCCCGCACCCTATGGCGCGGTGGTCGCCCACACCAATTTCATCCCGTATACCCGGTATGGCTGCAACATCGTTTATCTCGCGTCCTACTTCACCGGGAGCCTGCCGCAGGATACCGAAAGCCGCATGATCGCGGACTTCTGCCGGAGGTTTTCCGTACAAAAAGACGAGATCCTCTGGAACAGGATGGCCGTCGATCACTTTGCAGGCCCGGTCTATACGCTCGGGTACCGGGCAAAGATCCCGGCATATGAGCACGGGGGTCTCTTCATGGCAGGGATGTTCTCGGGGCCAAACTATCCCGAGCGGAGTATGGACGGGGCCGTGCGGGCAGGATTGGAAGTTGCAGGCCTTGTGAGGAGAACGGTACTCCATGGCTGAACCGTTGGTGACCGCGATCATCCCGGTCTATAATGACCGTGAAGCGCTCGAACGTGCCCTGCCGGAATCGATCGCCGTCCTTGCAGGGATGGATCTTCCGGGCGGTTTTGAGATCCTTGTCGCCGAGGACGGGAGTACCGATGGGAGCGCGGATCTTGTCCGGCAGGTGGCAGGTGACGATCCACGGGTCCGCCTCTTCCACTCGGACGAACGGCTCGGGCGCGGGCGTGCGTTGAACCGGGCGATTGCCGCAGCACAGGGAAGCATCGTCTGCTACTTTGACGTCGACCTTGCAACCGACATGCGGCACCTGCCGGAAATTATCGCGGCCATTCGTAACGGCGCCGATGTCGCCACCGGATCCCGGCTCCTGCCGGCAAGCGATATTGTCCGAACAGGCGGAAGGGAGATTGCAAGCCGTTCCTACAATTTCCTCGTCCGCATGATCCTGAAAAGCACCCTGTACGACCACCAGTGCGGGTTCAAGGCATTCAACCGGGACCAGATTCTCAAGGTTTTGCCATCCGTCCAGGACAAACACTGGTTCTGGGACACGGAACTTTTGGTACGGTGCCAGCGGCAGGGATACCGGATCAGCGAGTTCCCGGTCCGGTGGCGGGCAGGTAAAGGGACGACGGTGCGGGCAAAGGATATCGTTTCCATGGGATCGGCTATTATACGGCTATGGTGGCAGCTGCATGTTCCGTAAGATCGCCGCCATTGTCATCCCGACGCTCATTGCCGCGGGCATCATTATATACATGCTGGCCTCCGTCTGGGACCAGCTCTTGGATGCAGTCATCCACATCGTTCCCCAGTACCTCGTCGCAGCCTGCGTCATCTGCCTTGCCGCATGGTGGCTGCGCGGTTGGCGGTACCACCGGATCCTCAACGGGATGGACCAGCAGGTCAGCGTCCGGACCGCGACAGGCTGCATCTTTGTTTCCCAGACGGTCAATCTCATCGTCCCGTTCCGGCTCGGGGACATTGTGCGGATCTTCATCCTCAATCACGAGAACAATACGAAGTATTCCGACGGCATCTCATCGATCGTCGTGGAGCGCATCTTCGATATCGTCACGGTTGCCCTGCTCGGGCTGGTTGCCCTCCCGTTCGTCCTCAACGGGAATCCCCTGTATTCCCAGATTATGGTCCTTGTCGTCATCCTCGGGATCCTGTTCTTTGTCTTCATCCTCGTTGCCGACCGGTTGAAGTCGGAGAACCGGTATATGCGGATCATCCTCTCCATGGTGCACGAGATACGGAAGGCGTCGTTAACCCCGGCGGCAATCGTAATCCTTGTCTGTTCCTCCCTCGTCATCTGGATGCTCGATGTCTTCGTCTGTTTCTCGGTTGCCCTCATGTTCCACCAGGAAGTGACGCTTGCAACGGTCATCTTTGCAATCGTCGTTGGCAACCTCATCAAGGCAGTGCCGATCACCCCGGGCGGCCTTGGGACCTACGAGTTCCTTGTCGCCCAGACCCTCAGCCTTGCAGGGATGCCGGACGTGTTTGCAAAACTGGTCGCAATCGTCGATCACCTCATCAAGAACCTGATCACGGTTGCCGGCGGGATCGTCTCGATGTACTTCTTCGGCGACTGGGTGATCCCCAGCATCCGGAAAGCATGGAATACACGGCTTGACGGGGGGGACGCTCCCTGATCTCCGGCATGCAGCAGGTCTTCTCGGTTGTGAGCTGGTTTCTCGTACTGACCTTCCTGCAGCTCTCGATCTACCCGGCATTCAAGAAGACGTTCGACCGGTTCGCCTTCCCGTCGGCATTTGCCGCCTCCCTCCTTCTCTTTACCATCGTCTCATGGTACTGCGGGCTTGCGCACCTCCCGATCGCACTTTCGCTCCTGCCGTTTGCGGCGTTCCTTGCCTGGCACCTGTATACCCGGCAGTACACTGCGGCAGATCTGAAAGAGCAGTGGCGCTGGGAACTTGTTTTTGCGATCTTCTTCTTCCTGATGCTCGAGGTGCGGTTCGTCAACCCGACCGTCTCCTACGCGGAGAAGTTCATGGACCATGCATTCCTCGCCTCGGTGATCCGGGCGCCGGTCGTCCCCCCGCTCGACCCGTGGTTTGCCGGAGGGTTTCTCAACGTCTATTACTACCTCGGCTACTGGATGTTCGGCTGCCTCGCGATTGTGAGCGGGGTGCCATCAAATGTCGCGTTCAACCTGGCACTTCCCACGGTCCTCGGGGTCTCGGCAGTGGTACTGTATGCAATCGGCGACCTGCTGCTCGAACGGTTCCGGTATCTTCCCCTGCTCGCCCTGCTCCTCCCCAATCCCGCGTTCTTCTGGCAGGTGATCAACGGGATCCCGGTCACCGCCGCCATCTGGGATATCGGGACCGGAAGCACCCGGACGATTGCGAACACGATCAACGAATACCCGCTCTTCTCCTTCACGTGGGGCGATCTCCACCCCCACGTCATGGGCATCTTCAACCAGGTCTTCCTCCTCTTCCTCCTTGCATATGCCTGGAAACGATGGGGCGCGCTTGACAGGAGATCCCGGTGGATCCTCTGCATCCTTGCCGCGGTAAGCCTCGGGTCGATGCCGCTCATCAACACCTGGGACGTTCTCATCTACGCGCCTATCGTTGTGCTCGTCGGCATCTGCATCTGGTGGCAGAACCGGTCTGCCGTTCCACGGGCCGATGCACTCAGTTTCCTGCTCATCGTCCCCCCCCTCGCGATTGCCTGCTACCTGCTGTTCTATTTCCAGCTTGTGACAAGCACGGGGGGTATCGGGCTTGTTTTCGCCCCGTCGGATCCCGCGCAGTTCCTGCTCGTCCACGGGTTCTTCCTTGCAATTCTCCTGATCCTGCTCGCCCGGGACATTGCACAACGCCCGTTCCTTCTCCTCGCTGCCGTCCCGTTCGTGCTTGCCGGGTACCCGGCAGCGGCGATCGCGGTCATTCCCCTCGTCTATCTCGTAGCAAAGAAAGAGCGTGAGGTCCCCCATATCTTTGCAATTGCCGGACTGCTCCTCATCATCGCAACCGAGATCGTGTACATGAAAGACAACATGGGGGAGACGTACTTCCGGATGAACACCATCTTCAAGTGCTATATCGCCGCATGGCTCCTGCTCTCGATCGCATCGCTCACCATGGCAGGGCAGGCACTCGCCCGGTGGAACCGGATACCGCCTGCAACGGCACGGTTGCGGGCAGGCGCAGTCATCGCCGTTGTCCTTCTCATTGCCGCAATCCCGCTCCTCGTACCCTTCTACATCAACTATGGCAGCCAGTCGCTGGACGGGCTCGCGTACCTTGAAACCACGCATCCGGGCGACGCAGCTGCCGTTGAGTACCTCCGGAACCTTCCCGCGTCGCAGGATCTCCGGATTGCAGAAGCGGAGGGCGGGGATTACGCCTATTACTCCCGGATTTCGTCGTTCACCGGTATTCCCACGATCGTCGGCTGGCCGTTCCACGAGTACATGTGGCGCGGGGACTCCCCCGCGGGATGGTTCAACACACGGATTGACGATGTCCGCGCCATTTACGAACAGCCGGAGCAGACCTGCTCCCTGATGGAGAAGTATCGCGTGACCTATCTCATCGTAGGCGATCCCGAGCGGGAAAAATACAATATCAACCTACCCTCGTCCGGTCTTACTGAGGTCTTCTCGCATGACGGGACGACAATCTACCGCATCTCTTCCTGATAGTTCTGACGACATCCGACAGGGAGTCGTCCGGTGGACGGATCCCCCGTCCGTGAATAAGGTTTATTGCCCATCCTGTCGATTTCATATGGCACATCATCAACTGACTGATGAGTAATGAAGGAGTATACTACGCACTCCTGAATGAGGTGAGTTTATGGCAAAAGGCTACGTTAAAACCCAGGCACCCGACGAGCTCCAGAACAAGGCGCTCGAAGCTCTTGAAGTTGCACGCGACACCGGAAAGATCAAGAAGGGATCCAACGAGGCGACGAAGGCCATTGAGCGCAGCGCCGCCCTGCTCGTTTTAATCGGCGCAGACGTCGAACCCGAAGAGATCGTCATGCACCTCGGACCCCTCTGCGAAGAGAAGAAGATCCCGTACATCTTCATCAACAAACAGAACGATATCGGAGCCGCAAGCGGCCTTGATGTCGGGTCTGCTGCTGCAGCAATTGTCAAGCCCGGCAAGGCAAAGGAAGTCGTCGACGATCTTGCAAAGCAGCTGGTCGCACTGAAGGCGTGATGCAGTCATGGCAGACGATGCAACGCCGGCAGAAGTTATCGAGGTCGTCGGTTCCACCGGCATGCATGGCGAAGCCATGCAGGTCAAGTGCCGCATCCTCGACGGCAACAACAAGGGGCGCATCATCACCCGCAACACGGTTGGGCCCATCCGCGAGGGCGATATCGTGATGCTTCTCGAGACCGAGCGCGAGGCAAAGAAACTCTCGAGGCGGTAGATCCATGGTCGAGCAGTACACCTGCAGTTTCTGCGGCAATCCCATTGAGCCGGGCACCGGGAAGATGTTTGTCAAGAAAGACGGCAGCATCTTCTATTTCTGCAGCACCAAGTGCGAGAACAACCACAAGCTCGGCCGGGTCCCCCGCCGTGTCCTGTGGACGAACGCCGGCAGAAAGGCAAAGAACAAGGAGTGAAACGCTCCATGGATCGCACGTTCGTCATGGTCAAACCGGACGGTGTCCAGCGCGCTCTTGTCGGGCAGATCGTCTCCCGGCTCGAAGAAAAGGGTCTCAAGCTGGTCGCAGCCCGGCTCGAAATCCTCCCTGAGCCCCGGGTCAATGACCAGTACAGGGAGCACCTTGAAAAACCGTTCTTCCCGTCGATGAAGAACTACATCATGGGTGGCCCGGTCTTCCTCATGGTCTGGGAGGGCAGGAACGCGGTCGCAATCGTCCGGAAGATGATCGGCGCAACCAACCCGCAGGAAGCCGCCCCCGGCACTATCCGGGGCGACTTCGGGATCGATATCGGCAGGAACGTCATCCACGCCTCCGATTCGAACGAGAGTGCGGCCCGCGAGATCGCGATCCATTTCAAGCCGTCGGAGATCTCGTCTTACACGCGGATCGACGCCGCGGTACTGTACGAGTATTGACTTTTTCATTCCTTTTTTACGGTATCTGAATCGTACGTCCATCCTCTGTGGGGGGATGGTTTCCGGAATTTCAGGCGGTCACGCTCCCGGGCATCTGAACCGGGTTTCCAGGTCCCCGTTCGCGGATTACCCGGCAGCCCGAACCACCATAAACGCTATATCCCTGCCTGCTTCAGGTATGCTCATGGACGGGGAGGTTCTGACATTTGCCCTCTTATCCCTCTCGTCGCTCATAATCATCGTCAACCCGCTTGGCGCAACACTCATCTATGTCTCCCTGACAACGAGCCTTGACCGGGCACAGAGAGATGGTATCGCCAAGGACTCCTGCTGGTTCTCATTGATCGTGCTCCTTGGAACCGCCATTGCCGGGGCCTTCATCCTCCAGCTCTTCGGGATCAGCCTTGAGGCGTTCCGGATCGGCGGCGGGATCCTCCTCTTCGGCATCGGGATGGAGATGGTCTATGCAAAGACTTCCCGTACGAAACTGACGGCAACCGAACGGTACGAGTCACGCGAGAATGACGAGATCGCGCTCATGCCAATCGCGATCCCCATGATCGCCGGGCCGGGGGCGATCACGACCACCATCGTGCTCATGAATGAGGCAGGATCGCTGCCGCCCGCCGCGTACGGGATCGTGCTTGCCGCCATCGTCATCTCGATCGGTATCACGTATTTTATGATGAAGCACTCAGATTATATCATGACAAAGGTGGGCCAGCGGCAATACCGGGCGATCAACCGTCTCATGGGGATGCTGCTCATCGCAATCGCCGTGCAGTTCGTCATCACCGGTGTCAGGACTGCATTCCCGCTGCTTGCCGGAGGTACCTGATGGGAGACTGGAATCTGATCGTTCTCGGAAAAGTAATGGGTGGCCTGAGCATAACCGCTGCCGGCATCATCATGGCGGTAAGCATTCTCGGGTATGCCGTGCCGTACGGGCCGTTTTTGATCCTCACCTGCATTCTCCTGATGCTCATAAGCGCGGGCATTGTTGTCATCCGGAACCACCAGTGCTCGAAGATGACCACGCCGGAACCCTGATCCCTCCATGAAGTGCTGCTCCGCGCAGATTGCGGCATGCTGGGAAGACCCGGAAGCAACCCTTGAGAAGGCTGCCCCTTACATCCGTCGTGCAGCGTCAGCAGGCGCTTCCCTCGTTGCGTTTCCCGAGCAGTTTGCAACCGGCTGGGATCCCTGTTCGCACCGGCATATCCAGGATCTTTCCGGCCCGACGATCTCTGCGCTCCGGACCCTGGCACGCGAATCCTCAGTTGCGATCCTCGGATCGTTCCGGGAAGCCGGTTCCCCGCTCCCGAAGAACACGGCGGTCGTTGTCGGCAAAACCGGGGAGATCCTTGCCCGGTACTCGAAGATGCACCCGTTTGCACCCGCCAAGGAGGATACCTGTTTTTCGGCCGGGGACGATCCCGCGGTCTTTGGGATCGACGGCCTGCGGCTGGGTCTTGCGATCTGCTACGACCTCCGGTTCCCCGAGCTCTTCCGGCTCTATGCAGGCCGGGGTGTGCACGGCGTGATTGTGCCGTCGGCATGGCCGGAGAGCCGTCTCCGGCACTGGGAACTCTTCATCAGAGCACGGGCGGCAGAGAACCAGATGTACGTGATCGGGATCAATGCGACGGGCAGCAACCCGGTTGACTCGTATGCCGGAAGTTCCATGACCGCCGGGCCTGACGGCTCCCTCGTTGCCCGTGCCGGTGAAGACGAGACCCTGCTCTGCTATGACCTGATGGCAGAAAACGTTGAAGAGGCCCGCCGCAGGTTGCCGGTGCTGAATGACCGGCGAACGGACCTCTATTCCCGGCTGTACTCCTCGTAACGGCACCCCTCTTCGGGCACGATACCAGTCCTATATTTACAAGGCGAGCGCATTGTATGGTTACCATGTACCGGCTCGTATGCGTCGGCTGCGGTGCGGAGTACCCGGCCGATGAGGTCATCTACAACTGCACGAAATGCGGCCACCTCCTTGCGGTGAAGTATCCCCTTGACGAGATTCACGTCTCAAAAAAGACATGGGAGAAGCGCCCGCTCTCGGTCTGGCGGTACC
Source organism: uncultured Methanoregula sp. (assembly GCA_964574125.1). Lineage (GTDB taxonomy): Archaea > Halobacteriota > Methanomicrobia > Methanomicrobiales > Methanospirillaceae > MVRE01. The sequence goes on along the minus strand of CAZNLI010000035.1, from coordinate 1,970 downwards.
GCGAACTCCTGCCCGTGACGATCCCGCCGGTGACCCTCCATGAAGGCGGCACCCCGCTCTACCACCTGACAACGATCGGGAAAGAACTCGGCCTCCCCCACCTCTATGCAAAGCACGAAGGCATGAACCCGTCGGGCTCGTTCAAGGACCGGGGAATGACGGTCGGGGTATCCATGGCGCTCCAGCTCAACAAGAAGAGCGTCGCCTGCGCAAGCACCGGGAACACCTCGGCAAGCCTTGCAGTCTATGCGGCGAAGGCCGGGATACCGGCGGTTGTCCTGCTGCCGGCCGGAAAAGTCGCGGTCGGCAAGGTCGCACAGGCACTGATGCACGGGGCAAAGGTCATCTCCATCCGCGGCAACTTCGACCGGGCCCTCGAAATGGTGCACGAGCTCTGCCTCACGCATGGCCTGTACCTCCTCAACTCCATCAACCCTTACCGGCTCGAAGGGCAGAAGACCATCGGTTTCGAGGCAGTGGATCAGCTTGGCGGCGTGCCCGACCGGTTCGTGCTGCCGGTGGGGAATGCAGGAAATATCTCTGCAGTGTACAAAGGGCTCCTCGAACTCCGCGACCTCGGCCTTATCGACCGGCTGCCGATGATGACCGGGATCCAGGCGGCGGGCTCGATGCCCATCGTCCGGGCAATCCGGGAGAACCTGCCGGAAGTTGTTCCCGAGGATAACCCTGAAACGGTTGCAACCGCCATCCGGATCGGTGCACCGGTGAATGCGGAGAAAGCGCTCACGGCAATCCGGAAGACCGGCGGGCTTGCAGAATCGGTGACCGACGAGGAGATCCTTGCCATGCAGCGCGACCTCGCGCGAAAAGAGGGGATCGGTGTCGAGCCGGCCTCCGCCGCCTCAGTTGCCGGTATCCGGAAACTTGCCGAGAGCGGAAGGATCGATCCGTCGGAGCGGATCGTCTGCGTTGTTACCGGCCACCTCTTAAAAGATCCCGACACGGTGATCAGACAATGCGAACCCCCAACCGAGATCGACGCGGACCTGCCCTCGCTGCTTGCTGCGCTGCACTTGTAATCGCGTGTCTTTTTGCACCTGTACAGGCGCTCTACGCAGAGTACCAGGTGCAGCCCAACGGCACGGCCTACAATGCATCGGTTGAAGTCACGGGTTCCGACCGTTTCGAGTTCTACGAGCTCGGCATCCTGGGCGAACGGGTTCCCGTAAAGGCCGGTAACATTACCATTACGGGGAACTGCTCTCCCTGCCAGTACAACATGAGCGGGGCAACCGCAATCACGTATGCAAAAGGCAACTACACGGTCTCCTACGCCGCACCGCTCCGGGACTTCCATCTCCAGGCCATCTTCGAACAGCCCTACCGCGTCAATGTCACGCTGCCGGAGAATCTCAGTGTACGCAATCCGCTGCTCGCCGGCATCAGCCAGGGCGGGACCGTCATTGACGGTCCGGACAATACCACTACCGTGATATGGAACAAAACGGCAGCAATCGATCTCCGGTTCTATGATCCGGGCCGCGAGAACCTGTTATACCTGTTCGGCAACTTCTGGATCATCATTGCAATCGTGCTGCTGGTGCCGTACTTCCTGACAATGCGAAGGAAGGAATGATCTTTTTCATGGGAATAGTGATCGGGATACGACCCCGGATCATCGTTCCCTGCGGTTTTACTCCTCTGGCGGGATGATAGCGATCCCGGCAGGCATCCCCCGGCTTTTGTCTTGTATCGTTTGTCTTGTATGAACTGTACCGTCGGGGAACGATGCCGCTGGAGACCTGATACAGACATGGTACCAGGGAACGGACAATAATCTGAGAGAAAAAAGATTGTTCAGATAAGCCCGAACGATTTCAGCGCGACATCCGGGTTGACTGCGCCGACGTGGTAGACCTTGCCCTCGGACAGTTCGTTGATGACAACTTCCGCCGGCGAGAAGAGCGAGGTATCGATCTTGTAGAAGTCGTAACCGGCTTCCTTGAAGA
>CAZNLI010000034.1:0-16972 GCA_964574125.1 uncultured Methanoregula sp. | reverse complement strand
TTAGATCTTTCGGTCGTCGGTACATTCCTTTTTGGATAAGGATTTCAACAGAGCAAAAAATACTGAAATACCGGGCCTGTAACGGGAACCGGTAACGCAGGATCCGGTAATGTTCATGTTCGTGATGCCGGGGTTCCTGCTGGCGGGTCCCCCGGCAATGTAATGAAAACAGTACACAATGTAACCATATTATTCTTATAGCAGAACAGTGAGATTGACGGTTATTACGGTATGGTTGTTCTCGATCAGGAAAAAGTCGATAAGGTCAAGCAGTACCTGAGGTGGAGCGAGCGGGGCCTGACTATCTCTGATCTTACTTCCAAAATGGACCTGAACAGGAACCTTGTGGCCAAGTACCTGGACATGCTCCTGATCTCCGGGCAAGTGGAGATGAGGTTTATCGGTGCTGCCAAGGTATACACCCTTTCCCACCGGGTACCCATCTCGGCAATGCTGGAATTCTCTTCCGAGTATCTCATTGTCATGGATGCGGAACAGCGAATCCTTCAGGTAAATGAACCCCTGCTCCAGTTCCTGAAAGAACCGCGGGATGCCATTGTTGGAAAAAAGCCCGGTGAGATCTCAAATCCGTTCATCAGTACCCTTCCCGTTCCTGTACCTGACAGCAGCGGAAAGATCCCCTGCGGGAAAGCAAAGGAGATCCAAAGCGTACAGGACGGGAAGACCCGGTATTTCCGGGTGAAACAAATCCCGACGGCGTTTGAAGACGGCGGGCAGGGGATCACCTGTATCATTGAGGATATCACGGAAAGGAAGGAAGCGGCGGAGGAGATTGCAAGACAGGCAACCCGGATGGAATTCTTCTCAAAGATCCTCCAGGAGTTCATCGAGCTCTCCCCGGATGCAAATATCTATGAGAAGATCGGAAACGATCTCAGGTCCCTTATCCCGTTCGCACTCATCGCGGTGCATTCATACGATGGTGCAAAGCGCATCCTCACGATCCAGTGCGTCACGGGGATCAAGGGCTGGAAGCCCACCCTTGCCAGGAATTTCAGGTGCGATCCCGTAGGACTTGAACTTCCTGTTAATCCTGCCCGGCTTGCAGGGCTTACGATTGGGAAGATAATCCCGGTTCCCGGTTCGCCAGCCGCGTTCATCTTCAATACACTTCCTGAGGAGACCTACAATGAGGTTGCCCGCGAACTTTGCCTTGGCGATACTGCTTACTGGATCGGGTTTGTCCGGCACGGCACGCTCTATGGGGGAACCACCATCTATCCTCAAAAAGGGCAGGCGATCCAGGATATCCGGCTGGTGGAGACATATGCACAGGCTGCCTCGATAGCCTTTCAGCGGCATATCGCCGAAAAAGCGCTCAGGAAGAGCGAGCGGCTGTATCGCAGCGTGTTTGAAAACATCCCGGATGCGTTTTACCGTACCGATTGCGAGGGGAACCTTATCATGGCAAGCCCGAGCTGGGCATCCACCCTCGGCTATGATTCTGTTGACGGGTGCATCGGGATGAACATCGCGGAGACCTGGTACATGAACCCAGAGCAGCGAAACGATCTCATAAAGGCGGTATACCGTGACGGGTCTGTCAGGGATTACGAGGTGCTGCTCAAACGAAAGGACGGATCCCCGCTCCCCGCGCTGGTGAGCTGCCACCTGTACCATGATGAGGATGGTGTAATTCTCGGCGTGGAAGGGATATTCAGGGAGATCCCAACGCGATAGTCCTGCACTGGATCCCTTCATCCTGTTTCCGGAACAGGAACCGGGGCGTGTCCAAAGGCAACAGCTGATATACAATGCCTGCCGATTCCGTATTATCCAGACGGGAACGGATATGTCTGCCATCGAAGCCCGGAACCTCGTGAAACGGTTCCGGAACGTGACTGCACTCTCGGGCATCAGTTTTTCGGTCAACGAGGGCGAGACCTTCGGGTTCCTCGGACCGAACGGTGCGGGAAAGACGACCACCATCCGCATCCTGACCGGGATTACTGCCCCGACTGCGGGGAGTGCCTCGGTCTTTTCCCACGACATTGTCCTCGACACCGTTGCCGCCCGCCGGTCGATTGGGATCGTGCACGAGATATCCAATGTCTACGATGACCTGACCGCATGGCTGAACCTGATGTTTGCCGCGGAACTATACGCGGTTAACAAAACCGAACGCGAGCGGAAAGGTTCAGAACTTCTCGAACGTTTCGGGCTCTTCGAGCGTCGCAACGATACGGTCCGGGGCTTTTCAAAGGGCATGAAACGCCGGCTGACCATCGCGATGGGCCTTGTCAACAGCCCCCGGTTGATCTTTCTCGATGAACCAACGTCGGGGCTCGATGTCCAGAGCAACCTCATAATACGGGAGGTCATCCGCGAACTGAATGCCGACGGAGTGACTATCTTTTTAACGACCCATAACATCGAGGAGGCGAACCTCACCTGCGACCGGGTCGCGATCATCAACCGCGGCCAGATTGCGGCGATCGATTCGCCCGAACGGTTAAAGAAGACGATCCGGAGCGTCCAGTCGGTCGAGGTTGCGTTCGATTCCAATGCTGTAATAAAAGACGAGTTCCTTGCATTCCCCGGTGTCAGCGAGGTCAGGAAGGAAGGGGACAAGTTCCGGCTCTTCACCGAAGACCCTGCCGGGGTTATCGAAGCGCTGACCTCGTATGCTCATTCACGGGGTATCCGCATCCTCTCGATGAACACGTTCGGGCCAAGCCTCGAGGATGTCTTTATCCGGCTGACCGGTCTTACGCTCCCGTCGCACGGGGTGAAAGCCATTGACTGACCCCCTGACTGACATCCCGCCGGGTGGAAGCGGTCGTCTGTTTCTCGAACTGAACGCCGCATGGGCGATTGCAAAGAAGGACATCCGCATCTACTATTTCAAGCCCAACATCATCGTCTCCGGGATGCTCTTTCCCCTTTTTATGTTCCTCGCGTTTGCCGTTGGCAGAGCGGCAGAACCGGCGGTCATGATCCCGGGGCTTATTGCGATCACCATCCTGTTCTCCGCATCGTCGATTGAACCGGTCTCCATCCCGATCGAACGCAGGACCAGGACCTTCGACCGGCTCCTTGCCGCCCCGGTCTCCTTAAACGCCGTCGTCCTCGGCGAGAGCCTGAGCGGTTTCCTGTACGCATCCGCGATTGCCGCCGTCCCGTTTGCGGCCGGGATCCTGCTCTTTTTTGTGCCGGTACAAAACCCGGTCCCCTTAATTGCCGGCGTCCTCCTCACGGCGTTCTGCTTTGCCACGATGGGGACTCTCTTTTCCGCATACCCTACCGAGAGCCCCGGCGACATCATGTCCATGCTCAACCTCGTCCGGCTCCCGCTCATCTTCATCTCGGGGATCTTCATCCCGTTAAGTTCAATCCCGCCAATTCTCCGGATTGTCGCGTATCTCTCGCCGCTCACGTACGGCAACGACCTCATCTCCGCTGCGTTCTCCGGCACTTCGCACTTCCCGTGGGCGGTCGATATCGGTATGCTCTGCCTCTTCATTGCAATCTTCCAGGTTATGGCGTACCGCCTTTACAGGAAGTTCTCCGATTGACCGGTATATCGTATCCGGCCTTCTGAAAAACCGGATCCATATGGATATCAACCGGCTGCGCAGAAGGATTGTCTTGTATGAAGCCCGGCATAAACTATTGTTTTATCGTCTGCCTTCTTGCGCTTTTCAGCGGCATAATCCTCACCTGCGGGTGCATGGAACCCCCGGTTAAGGAACCGACAGTGACCGTGCAGGATATTGAGCTTACCGATGTCTCGCTTCGGGCAATTACCCTCAATACGACCGTTGTCATCCATAACCCGAATGCAGTCGGGGCAACGCTCAACAGGGTCGCCTTCGATGTCTGGTACCTTGACAATGGCGAGAACTATCTCGGTCATGGCGAGCGGACGAAGATTAATGTGAAGGAAAACGGGAACACTACCGTCACGATCCCTGTCACCATCCAGAATGCCCCGGCTCTCTCGGCATTTGCCTCGCTCGTGCAGAAAGGTTCCCTGACCGTCAGGGTCAACGGGTCGGCATTCATTGACATAAAACTGACCGAGTACGAGCAACCGTTTTCGCAACAGAAAACGTTTACGACCGATGACTTCGAAGCGTTCATCCCTGTTTCGGCGCTTGCGGGAACCGGCATTAACGTCACGGCAGGGTTGCAACAGGTTGCGGGGATGCTGGGGGCTGCTGCCGGGAACTGAAATTTCCTGAAGCTCCTTTTTATTAGATCCTGCTCCTGCAAGGGGTTGATATACGTATCAGCACTACGCAGGCTTCAGTGACGCGATAGTCAGGTATTAACAGGGGGTCCCTATATACAGAAGGTGAGGGCAGCCGGGCAGGACAAAACCGGGCGATAAACCCGGCATTCAGGTTGGAACATGCCGGTTGCGGAGGAGGTATGGCAGGGGCGCTCCGGAAAGGCGGTACGGCACAGGATATACAATTCCATTTCCTTACGGAAGAGGAGGCGCTCTCCGCACTTGGTTCCAGTCGCGAGGGGCTGGCGTCGGAAGAAGCGGAAAGGCGGCTTCTCACGTTTGGCGGGAACGATATCTCCCGGGTCCGGAAGCGCACGATCATCGTGCAATTTCTTGCGCATTTCAAGAACCTGCTCGTGCTCATCCTTCTCCTTGCGGCAACCATATCGTTTCTTGTCGGGGATATCACCGATGCCGCCATCATTGTTATCATCGTGTTCCTCAGCGTCACGCTGGATTTTTTCCAGGAGTACAAGGCCGGCAATGCCGCAGAACTCCTCCGGAAAAAGATACTAGTGTCCGCAACGGTCCTGCGGGATACCCGACAAACCGAGATCCCCATCACCCGGCTCGTCCCGGGAGACATCATCTCCCTTTCAGCGGGGGACATCGTGCCTGCGGATGCGCGGCTCCTAACGTCCCGTACCCTCTACGTCAACCAGTCCGCACTTACCGGCGAGCCGTTTCCTGTCGGGAAAGAAACCGGTGCTGCCCCGGCAGGGACCCCTCTTCCGGAATCTGGCAACTATCTTTTTTTAGGTACTTCAGTTGTCAGCGGCACGGCATCGGCAGTCGTGACCCGGACCGGCATGCACACGGAGTTTGGCAGGATCGCACGTTCCCTTGTCGCCCGTCCTCCCGAGACCGAGTTCGAACGCGGGCTTAAGCAGTTCTCGATCCTGATGACGAAATTCATCATGTTCCTTGTCATATTCGTCTTCTTCATCAACGCGCTCTTCCGCCACGGTGTCCTCGAATCCCTGCTCTTCTCGGTGGCGCTTGCCGTCGGGATGACACCGGAACTGCTCCCGATGATCCTCTCGCTGAACCTGTCCAAAGGCTCGATTGCGATGTCTGAAAAAGGGGCGATCGTCCGGCACCCGGCATCCATCCAGAATTTCGGGAGCATGGATGTGCTCTGTACCGATAAGACCGGGACACTGACCGAGAACCGCATTACCCTCATCCGGCACATCGACCTGGAAGGAAACGACAGCGAGTCGGTCCTCCTCTACTCGTACATCAACAGCCGGTTCCAGGCCGGCCTGAAAAGCCCGCTTGACGATGCTATCATCAGCTTTCGGACCATCGATCTCGGCACATACCGGAAAATCGACGAGATCCCGTTCGATTTTGTACGGAGGAGGGTTTCCGTTATCATCTCCTGCCCGTCCGGCAACTTTATTGTAGCCAAAGGTGCACCTGAAGAGATCCTTTCCGTCTGCACGCTCGCAGAACGGGGCGGGAGCATTGTGCCCCTTACCGGTGCCCTGCGGGAACAAGTCAACGCTCTCTGCAATGCCCAGAGCGGGGAAGGGTTCCGGACGCTTGCGGTCTGTTACCGTCCCGTGAGCGGCGATATAACCGGGTTTTCCGTCGATGACGAGAACGAGATGACGTTTGCCGGGCTTGTCACCTTCCTCGATCCCCCGAAGGAAAGCGCTCCTGAGTCGTGCCGTCTTCTTAAGGAGTCTGCAATCGAGCTGAAGATCCTGACCGGTGACAACGAGATCGTCACAAGGAAAACCTGTGAACTGATCGGGCTTCCGGTCAAAGGTGTCCTCACCGGCGCTGACATTGACCGGATGGACCGGGAGACCCTTTCCCGCCATGTCGAGGACGTGACGATCTTCTCCCGGCTTACCCCGGCGCAGAAGAACGATGTCATCAACGCCCTGAAAGAGAACGGCCATGTCGTCGGGTACATGGGTGACGGGATCAACGATGCGCCTTCAATCCGGGAGGCGGATGTCGGGATTTCTGTTGTGAATGCGGTCGATATAGCCCGGGAATCCGCAGACATCATCCTTTTAAAAAACGATCTCAGGATCCTCAACGACGGTGTCCTTGAAGGGCGCAGGACATTTGCAAACACCATCAAGTACATCCTGATGGGGACAAGCTCCAATTTCGGAAACATGGTATCGGTTGCCGCCGCGTCGCTCTTTTTAAAGTTCCTCCCGATGCTCCCGGTCCAGATCCTCTTAAACAACCTCCTCTACGACATCTCCGAATCCACGATCCCGACAGATAACGTCGATACGGCGTACCTGCGCACGCCAAAACGGTGGGACATGGATTTCATCCGGCGGTATATCTGGGTATTCGGGCCGATCAGCTCGGTCTTCGACCTGATCACGTTTGCGATCCTCCTCGTGGTCTTTGCCGCCGACGCCGCCCTCTTCCAGACGGCATGGTTCATCGAATCGATCTGCACGCAGACCCTCGTTGTCTTTGTGATACGGACCCGGATCGTCCCGTTCTATACGAGCAGGCCAAGCCGGCTGCTCGTTGCCGGGACAATTCTCGTTGTTCTTGTCGCGTGCCTCATCCCGTTCACCCCGGTCGGTGCAATCTTCGGGTTTGTTACGCCCCCGGCCATGTTCTTTGGCATCCTCGCCGGACTCACAGCCGGCTATCTTACTATCGTGGAACTCGTGAAATACTGGTTCTACCGCCGGTATTCACCGGTGGAACCTGCCGGGGGATCTCCGCTGAAGTAATGCGGGAAATTTCATGTGCAGGAATTACAGGGAAATCACAATACGGTCCGGGGCATGGATCAATAATTCCGTTGACGGCCCGGTGGAAGCCGGAAAAGAAAAGAATTGTCCCGGACGCGATCCGTCCGGCACGGGAAGGCGCTATGCCCGACTTCTTACAGACCGGCGCTTTTCGACCGGTTTTTCCGTTCAGGCATTGTGAACCGGCACCCGGCAGTCCCCGGCCGATACCGTGAGCGTGCGGGGAGGAAGGTCGATACCGAGAGCTTCTTTGAGAACATCGTCAATGGAACTGACAAAGGCAAAGGTGAGTTCTTTCCGGACATCTTCCGGTATCTCCTCCAGGTCCCGCCGGTTCTCCGCGGGCAGGATCACCCGGGTGATCCCGGCGCGGTGGGCTGCGAGGACCTTCTCTCTGATGCCGCCTACCGGCAGCACCGCACCGCTTAAGGTTATCTCGCCGGTCATGGCAAGCTTTGGATCCACCGTCTTTCCCATGATCAGGGACGCAAGGGCGGTAAAGAGCGTCACGCCTGCCGATGGCCCATCCTTGGGAGTTGCCCCTGACGGCACATGGATATGGATGTCGCTTGTCATGAAGTTAAACGTCGTTGCCGTGAGAGCGAGGCGCGAGCGGGCAAGGCTTAAGGAAATGTTTGCCGACTCCTTCATCACGTCGCCGAGCTGGCCGGTGAGCGTCAGCTTGCCGGTGCCGGGCATGAACGTCCCCTCGATGAAGAGGATATCCCCGCCGAGCGGTGTCCATGCAAGCCCGGTGACGACGCCGGGCACCGGCTCTGTCCGTGCCATCTCCTGCCGGATCACCTCTTTCCCGAGTATCCCGTCAAGCATTGCCGGTGTGACAACAACCGGGAGGCTGACCGTCCCCGATACGATCTTCTCTGAGACATGCCGCGCTACTTTTGCGAGTTGTTTCTTCAGCCAGCGAACGCCCGCCTCGCGGGTATACTTTTCAATAATGGCGCTCATGGCATCGTCGTTGATCCTGAGTTTGCCTGCATCGAGTCCGTGCTCTTCCAGCGTCTTAGGCAGCAGGTGATCTTTTGCAATTGCAAATTTCTCGTGCCGGGTATACCCGGAGATCTCAATCAGCTCCATGCGATCGAGGAGCGGTGCCGGGATGGTGGAAAGCGAGTTCGCCGTCGCGATGAAGAAGACATCCGAGAGATCGTACGGCACCTCGAGGTAATGGTCCGAGAAGCTGTTGTTCTGCTCGGGATCGAGGACTTCGAGAAGTGCCGCAGCCGGGTCCCCTGCATAAGAGGCAGAGAGCTTGTCAACCTCGTCCAGGATGAAGACCGGGTTTTTCACACCCGCACGCCGGATCCCCTGGATGATGCGGCCAGGCAGCGCCCCGACATAGGTCCGCCGGTGTCCCCGGATCTCCGCCTCATCCCGGACGCCACCAAGGCTGATCCGGACGTACTTCCGGCCGAGCGCATCGGCGATGCTCTTTCCAAGGCTCGTCTTGCCGGTGCCCGGGGGCCCTGCGAGGAGCAGGATGGAGCCCTGTTTCTCGTGCTTCAGCTTCATGACCGCGAGGTGCTGGACGATCCGCTCCTTGACCTTCTCAAGGCCGTTGTGGTTGCTCTCAAGGATCCGGCGGGCTTCCCCGATATCGATCTCCTTCTTCTCCTCAGTAATCCACGGGAGTTCGAGCAGGAGGTCGAGGTAGTTCCGGATGACCGGGCTTTCGTGGTTCTCCCGCCCGCCGGTCTCCAGTTTCTTTGCCTCGGCAAGCGCCTTCTTTTTTACCTCTTCCGGCATCTTCGATCGTTCGATGCGCTCCCGGTACCCGCCGTCCTGCTCCCCGGAACCGTCCATGCCGGCAAGTTCTTCCTGGATTACCTTAAGCTGCTCCCGGAGCATCGCTTCGCGGTTGTGCCGGTTGACATTCTCGGAGACCTTCCGGGCAATGCCTATCCGGAAGCTGATGTTCTCGCCAAGTTTCGTGAGCATGTCAAGGAAGGTGATCGAACGCTCGCGTAACGAGACGATCTCAAGGAGCGCCTGCTTCTCCGCAACCGGGACCGGCATGAACGGCGTGACAAAACCCATGATCTGGTCGATGGAGTCCATCTGGTCGAGCGGACCGGTGATCTGCCCGGCACCCTGGAAGCGGCTGCCAATGTCGGCAATCATTTTTTTGATCTCCGCTGACAGTTCCGCGTACGTGGCAGCGTCAAGGTCCGGGGTATCGGGGAGGGGTTGGACGGTGGCGGAAAGGAGCCCGCCATCGTGCGAGAATGATCCGGCGACCACCCGCTGGATTGCATGGGCGCCAAGCACGTACCCGTCCTCTGACGGCTCCAGGAACAGGACCCGGAGCTGGTTTCCAGTCCTGTACAGTTCATCCTTCGATACTTCCGCGTTTACAGTACCATCCTTTACCGTCAGCCCGACAGCATACGCGACGCCGTTCTGCTTCTTCTCTTCCGCGAGAGCGTCACCGGTACTCTGGTCGATCCGGATCTTCGTCCGTGTTCCCGGAAAGAGCACCACGTTGAAGAGCGGCAGCACGATATGCCGGGCTTCGTTTCCATCAGGTTGAGTTTTAGTCCCGTTCATCGCAATCATTTAGTTAACATTTACCTAACAAATTCCGGCGATAAAAAAATTACCGGACCTTGCCGAGGAGCTCGATCAGGAGATCGATCTCGTGTTCATCCAGCGACTCCATGATCCGGTCGATGAGCCGGCTTTGGGTCTCGTCTTCGGCGCGGGCGATCATTTGGCCTTTGCCGGTGAGCCGGATATACCGGGTTCTCCGGTCATCCGGGCACGGGTCCCGGTACACGCAGCCGGTCCGCTCGAACCGGTTGATCATCTCGGTGACCGTGGGTTTCGAGGTCCGGGTGATCTCGGCGAGCCGGGTGAAGGTCACTTCCCCGTTCTCATCGATGGTTCTCAGGTAACGGACCTGACGGACCGTGATCTCCGGCAGCCCGCATTCCGAGAGGATCCCGCACGAGCATTCGTTCCGGATCCGGGAAAGGTTCCCGAAGATTTCTGCCAGGTGTTCCCTCTGTGCATTCATTGCCCGGTCCTTCTCGTTAGTTAGGGTTTACCTAATCATAAAGGTTGGCATCCGATCAAATGTCATGCGGGTGTTCCCCGGCATGCTTCATGAAGAGCCGGGCGCCCCGGACAACATCGTCCGGCGTTCCATAGACAACGGCGATATCCCCGGCTTCGAGGCGCGACTCCCCGCCAATACCGGTGATCATTTCCTCCCCCCGCCGGACCGCGAGCACGAGGATGTTGTACCGCTTGCGCAGGTTGATGCCGCCAAGGGTCGTTCCCGCGAGCACGGATCCCGGTTCGACTGTAATGGCGGTGACTGTCATATCCGGGATGTGCCGGACGAGATCCGGCAGCGTTGCAGAGACCGGGGCGGGGCTCCGGAGCATCCGGTACCCGTCAGCACGGATCCCGTTCACGTACGCTTCAATCCGGTCGCCCGGTACAAGGTACTTGTGCAGGACCCGGGTAAAGATCTCAACCGAGGTCTCGAACTCCTGCGCGATCACTTCGTCGGCGCCGGCATCATGCAGCGCCTCCACCTCGCTGACGTACCGGGTCCTGACAATGATGACGAGCTCCCGGTTCAGCCGCCGGATCAGGCTCACGATCTTGCGCACCGCAACGGGATCGTTGATCGCGACAACAGCGATCCGGGCCCTGCCGATGCCGGCATGTTCCAGCACCTCCCTGCTGGTCGCATCGCCAAAGACCACCCGGTTGCCGGCTTTGCGTGCCCCGGCGACAAGATCCGGGTTCAGTTCAGCGATCATGGCCGGTATCCCTGCGTTCCGTGCGGCGTTGGCAAGGTTTTTTCCTGTCACCCCGTACCCGATGATGACGAGGTGATCCTCCAGCGGTGTTCCCGCCTCTCCGTTATCCATGATGCAGGTGCCTTTCGCGAGCCGGACAAAGGCGGGGATCTCGCACAGCCATGCCGAGACCGGGTGACCGAGCATGATGACGAGCGGCGTTAACGCCATCGTGAAGAGTGCGACCGTTAGAAAGATCTGGTTGATCTCAGCCGAGAGGATCCCGGCTGCGGCCCCGGACTCGGCGAGGATGAACGAGAACTCTCCGATCTGGGCAAGGGAGAGACCGGCGATTGCCGCCGTTCGCAGGGGATAGCCAAGCGCAATGACCGAGGCAGTCGCAACGAGCGCCTTGACAACGATCACGAGCAGGATCAAAAAGACGATAAGCCAGAGATTGGCGAACAGGATGCCGGGATCGACGAGCATGCCAACCGAGATGAAGAAGAAACTGGTAAAGATATCCCGGAACGGGAGCACGATGCCGACTGCCTGGTGGCTGTACTCCGATCCCGAGATGAGGAGCCCGGCAAGGAGTGCGCCGATTGCAAGGGAGATGCCGGTCAACGATACCAGCCAGGCAACGCCGGCGCAGATGAGGATGACAACGATGAGGAAAAGTTCCTGGCTTTTGGTCTTTGCAATCTCGTAGAGGATCTTCGGGATGACCCACTTTGCGCCGGCGATGAGGATGAGGACTACAATCAAGTCCTTTGCAAGCAGACCGGCAAGAGCCTCCGGCGCTAGCAGCGGGGTTGAATCCAGTGTCAGGAGGCTTGCGAGAAAGGGTATTGCCATCATCATCGGGATTGCCGCAAGGTCCTGGAAGATCAGGATCCCGAGCGCGATGCTCCCGTGCGGGGAATCGATCTCCCCCTTCTCATGCAGGATCTTCAGGACGATTGCCGTCGAGGAGAGCGAGAGGAGGAACCCGATTAAGACCGCCTCGTTGACCGGCCGCCCGATGAGGAATGCAAAAGAGAAGAAGAATGCAAAGGAGAGCACAAGCTGGAGTGCCCCCCCGATGACAGCGATGAGCCGGATCTTCCAGAGATCCTTGAACGAGAACTCAAGCCCGATGGTAAAGAGCAGGAGAATGATCCCAAGCTCGGCAAGGGTTGCAACCTGCTCCTGCCCTGGGATGATGGAGAGGCCGTACGGCCCGGCGATCACGCCGGTAAGGATGAACGCGACGAGCGGAGGAACGCGGATCCTGTTGAAGATGACCCCGACAACAAGGGCAATCAGAAAGATGATCAGGATGTCGGCAAGAAATGCCAGAAGAATTCCTCCCGTTTTATAGATAATTCCCTGATCCGTAAAATAGGATACGGAAACCATTCGCGCGGTGCAGGAATGTTCCGGGCTGAAAGCAGATCTCCCGGCAGGTTCGCATCTGCCCGGATCCCCGTATCGTTTTCATAATCATCATTGCGAAGTCTCCCGGTGAGGGATCAAAGTTGGGATCAGGTGCTGCCCTTTCGGGATACCTGAAGAAAACTTAGGGAAAACCGGCAGCCGGTATTTCAGCAGTTTCAGCAGGTATCTGCCATCATGCCATGCCCATCTGCCTTGCATCCCGGCAGGATTATGTACTAGCACTGAAAAGAACAGAGTTATCGTTGCGGTTATGACAAGCCGTAGTGTCGGGATCTATACCGGGTATCTCAGGAAAGAGGCTGCTGTCCGGGAAGCGATGTGCATTAAAATCCGGACATTGCGCGAGCAGCGCGAGTGGAATGCCCGGAAGTGCAATCCCAAATACGCGGATGAATGCAAGGACTTCATGTGAGGGCAGGATACCCGCGCTCATACACTACCCGGGTTTCCGCGTCTTTCGTGTATCCGGGGTACCCGGTGGGATTTTCCCGCGTCCCGGTCCCCCGGGTCATGTTGTAACCGGCAGGCATGGGCGGTTCGGTGCTTTTCCCGGGAAACGGACTTTTCTTAAGAAGACTCTCTGGGTAGTTACAGCATTGCAGGAACGTTTTTTTGCCGGACAGGTTTTGTACCTGGCGGTTACCGTTGTTTCCTGCTACCAGACAAACGGGATAAGCCGGTACCGGACATACTGCATGTAGTCACGGTACCCGTCCAGTTCCTTTGAAAGCCTTGCCTCTTCGCCAAGGATCCGGGCCATGAGGAGGATAGTCAGCGTGCATCCGACCAGCACACCGCCAACCGAGCCGAGCAGCAGCGGGGCGGAAAAGAACATCAGGACTGCTCCCAAGTACATCGGGTGCCGGATATACCTGTACACTCCGCGCGATACCACCTGCGTATTCTGCCCGCTTCCATCCCCACCGGGTCGGGCGGGGAACGTGTTGTCGGCATAGGAGCGGATGAACAGGAACGCTGAAACGATCAGCCCTGCACCCCCGGTAACCTTGAGCCAGGCCGGGAATGCCGGGGAGAGCCCGAACCACTTTGCATCGAGCGGCATGATGGTGATCCAGATCATGAACCCGATGAGAAGCGAATAGCTGACGCACTTATCGAAACCTTCCCGGTTCCGGATCCCGTGCCTTGGGTATTCTTCGAGCACGAGAGCCGGGTCTTTCCTGTACAGGTACAGGATCACCGAGTAACAGAGAAGGAGAATCCAGAGGGAGAAGATCCAGCCCTCCGGCCAGGCAAAGTCCCCGGAGAGGAGGAGGATGAGCGCCGGAAACAACAGGATATACAGGAGCGTGAAGGTGATCTTCCTATCCATTCTATACAGTATTGGTGCCGGGGAATAATTGTTATGCCTTTGTACCCGGCTTCGTATCTGGTTTTCCGGGTGCTGCCAGCAGGGGATGCCGCAACAATGGCGATGGAAAGAATGGTTGACGTGTCCGGTGTATGCGGGATCATCAGGGGAAATAACGGAAAATCAGGGCCGGACACAGGATTTCTGCCCGGAACAGCAGCGGGGAACGCCGGCAGTTATTAGGATTCCCGACATACCTATATCGTATATTAAATCCATTCCAGGCCGGAGAACAGGAGCATTAATATTGTTCTCCGTGCCGGAACTATCGTGGAGGAGTATTCCGATATTGCATGAGTAATGCCTCCGTGAGTAACCGCCTGCTGTTTTGCAATGCGGGAAAAGTTGCCTTGCTAGCTCTTGCGTTTCTTCTCCTGCTCGTGGCAATCCAGCCGGTTACCGCCGCACGCGATGTCCGGGTGGGGCTGCACGAGTTCAGACCCACGATATATACGGACGAACAGGGGAAGCCGGCGGGAATTTTCGTCGACCTGCTCACGGATACCGCCGGAGAAGAGGGATGGAACCTTATCTGGGTCCACGGCACCTTCCAGGAGAACCTCGATCGTCTCGCAGCGGGAGATCTGGATCTCCTTGCCGGGGTAACCGATACACCGGACCGGGAGAAGTATCTCGATTTCAACCACGAGGTTGCCGTATCCGCGTGGACCCAGGTCTACGCAAAGCCTGATTCAGGAATCAACACAATTTTGGATCTCGACGGAAAGCGCGTTGCGCTTCTCCGGGGCGATGCCAATGCCGCCGCGTTCCGGGATTATGCCGTGAAGTTCAGCATCCACCCGACATACATCGAATCCGATACCATCAGTGAAATGTTCAGCAGGACCACATCAGGGGATACCGATGCCCTCGTCGTCTTCTGGATCCCCGGGCAGGGATATGCGAAGGAGTACGGTCTATCCGCAACGCCCGTCATGTTCAACCCCGGTTCCCTTGGATTTGCCGTGCCGAAGGGAAAGAACGCGGATCTCCTGCAGGCCCTCGACCGGGACCTGATCCTGGAAAAGAGCGACCCGTCGTCCCATTACAGCGAGACGATGCAGAAATATTTTGGTCAGAAGACCGGCTGGGTCATCCCCTCCTATATCATGTGGGGCCTTGCATTCGCTGCGATCATCGCGCTGCTTTTCGTGATTATGGCAATCCTGCTCCGGCAGCAGGTGCAGTACAAGACTGCCGAACTCAAGAAACAGAATGCGGTACTCCTTGCCGCCAACGAACAGCTGGCACAGGCCGAAGGGGAACTCCGGGCAAACTATGAAAAACTTGGAAAGAGCGAGAAGGCGCTCATGCAGGCACGCAAGAAGCTGAACCTCCTGAACACGCTCACGTTCCAGGATCTCCAGTCCGGGATCTTCTCCATCGCGGGCTTCCTCTCGCTTGCAAAAGAAGGCGGGTGCAGCGAGCCGTCACAGAAATATCTCATGAAAGGGGAAGCGATCCTGCAGTCGGTCCAGGGCGCCCTGCGGTTTGCAAAGATATACCAGAACCTGGGATTGAACGAGCCCCGGTGGCAGAACGTGAATTATATCCTTCTTGCCGCGCTTTCCCACCTGGATTTTTCGAAGATCCAGCGGAGGGTCAGCCTCGACAATCTCGAGATCTATGCGGATCCCCTCCTCGAACGGGTCTTCTTCATCCTCATGGACAACGTCCTCCGGCATGCCCGCGGTGCAACCGGGGTCATCCTCCGGTACGAGGAGAGGCCGGAGGGCCTTGCAATCCTTATCGAGGATAACGGTCCCGGCATCCCGGATCCTGATAAGGAAAGGATCTTTGAGTGGGGCTATGCCGGCCATGTCTCCGATCTCTTCCTCGCCCGCGAGATCCTTTCGCCCACCGGGATCTCGATCCGGGAGAACGGCGTTGCCGGCAAGGGGGCGCGGTTCGAGATCCTCGTGCCGCCGGGGGAATACAGGTTTGTCACAAAGGACAATTCCTGAAAACATTTCTGGCCGCAGGTCTTTTTTTAAACGCCGTTGCATTCCGGGAACCGGACAAAAATCCAGTATGGTACACCGGAGCCATTTTTCCGGCAGCGGATATGCATAAAAACCGGTATTTTTATCGGGAATCCGATTTGTTCATGTTTGCGGGTATGGCTGTATCCCCGATAACCTTTCATGATAATCCGGCATACAAATCTCGTGAGATTAGCATGGCAGGACAAGATCATTTCCCCCGGAATGTACCCTTCAAACCATCCCCGGCACTGGTCCCGTGGTTCATCATCGATTTCCTCCTCATCATCGCCCTCATAGCCGTCTGCTTCCTCGTCCCGTTCATGGCCGTAGAAGAAGGCGGCTTGTATACCGGCATACTGATCCTGATCGGGCTTGCTTTCATCGCCGTTCTCTTTGTTGTCTGGACCAATCTTTACTACGCAACCATGTTCTACGAGCTCCATGACGACGAACTCCGCTGGCGCCGGGGCGTCCTGTTCCGCACCACCGGTATCGTCCCCTACAACCGGATCACCAATCTCGACCTCCGGCAGGGGCCGGTGATGCGGCTGCTTGGGATCTCTACGATCTCCATCCAGACGGCAGGGTACTCAGGCCAGTCAGTCCCCGAGATCCGGATCGAGGCGATCACGCATGCCGAGGAACTTCGCGAGCTGCTGCGCAGCTATGTCCGCGGGTGCAGCGGTTCCGGTGACGGTACCGGCACCGGGAGCCGTCCGGTGAAGGTTGTGGAAGGGCCGGCTGCATCGACCGGTACAGGTCTCCTGATCCTCGACGAACTGAAGAGGATCCGGATGCTGCTCGAACAACAAAATCGCAGGGAGCCGTAGATCGCTTACTAAAACTCAAAAAATATTCCCGGGCTTGCGGGAATTTTTTCCCGGCGATTGCTCAATTCAGGCCACCAGGATAGTGTATAATTGTAAGGACTAAACCATCTGCCCGCCACGCGGCCCGATGAAAATCGGTCGTTGCTTCAGCGGCGACTGATTCGGGAAGCCATCAGGCTTCGTTGGTGCCGCGCCGGGCGGGGATTCTCGTATGAGTCATGAGAAAAAAACATACTTTTTGAGAAAATCACGTTTGTTATAAAATATTTTGAATGGTTCAAAATTAAGGAATCACCTTTTTTTTGCTCTGTAGAAATCATTATTTTCCTGACGTTCTCGGGGGAGACCGATACACCCTGCGGGGTGTGTCGGGCTGGAGAAGACATCCCGCCGGATGTCTTCGACTTATGAAGCCCCCGCCACTGTGGCAACCCCCGTTGCGATATCTGCGGGAAGCCGTTCCAACTTGGATTTCTCCTGTTCAAGAAAAATCAAGTATTCCCGTAAAAATGCCTCAATTCGGGAGGAACATGAGGTTCACATCAACCGACCTGCCCGCCGTGCGCCCCGAGA
>CAZNLI010000033.1:10911-17227 GCA_964574125.1 uncultured Methanoregula sp. | reverse complement strand
CGAATCAGAAAAGACCCGTAAGAATTGCCGGAAGAACCAGCCGGAAAAATTGTTCCGGAACACCATACATTCATCTGATGAAGATATACCAGACTCCCACAACGGCGATGAACAATACAACTCCGATCCCGATCACAGTCATGCTGCTGATCCCTTCAGACTCTTCTGCCATCTGCAAATACACCTGACGTGGTTTTACCACGGCAATAATGCGTTACCCTCGTAAGATAAAAGGTTTGTGTTTAAAAAAACGCGAAATAGGGTTTTTACAGGAAAAAAAACGATTTCCTTGTTTTCCTTTTGTTGATCCAGGAATGCCGGGCCGGATCATGTACCGGCATGCCCTCATACGATCAGGGAGATAAGGTCGTGCTTGGTGATAACGCCACGCACAATCCCGCTGTCAACGACAAGGACCGCATGGTTCTGCTGGAGGATGTTCATAACGACATCGACACCGGTACCGGAGTTGACGGTCGGAAAACCCGGCTCGGTGAAGTCGCGGACATAGAACGGCTGGGTCCGGTGGAGCCGCTGCTGCTCGATCGCTTTTACGATCACGGACTCGGAGATACAGCCGACCGGTATCCCGTTTTCGATGACCGGCAGCTGGGATATGTTGTTCTTCTCAAAGATCTCGAGGGCTTTTGAGATCGGTTCCGCGGGATTCACGGCAATGACCGGGCTGTGCATGACGCTTTCCGCGGTGACCTGTTTCTGGCCGGCGCTGTTGAGGACGGCAACGATCTTGTTTAAGGTACTGGCGCGGGGATCAACGCTTCCGGCCTCGATCCGGGCGACCATGGACTGGCTGATCCCCGCGCGGCGGGCAAGCTCGGTCTGTCGCATTTTCAGCGACTCGCGCCGCTGCCTGAGCTCTTCGGGGGTGGGGATCTGCATCTTCATATTACTGATGGTTATAGTACCAGATGAAGATGCCGGATTACCTTGCGGATCAGGGCAATCTTCCGTCACGTTCCCGGCGTTCCGGTCCGGTATCCTCCAGCACAAATTCTTTAAACAGGCCCGGATTATAGTAGTTACAACAGGTAATCCGCATCCGTGCGGATTAGTGTTCATTCATGGATACAGATTGTACCACTGAAGACGATGATGAGAGTAACCAACGACTGCTCTCCCCTTTCCTGAATCTGCATAACGCCGCATGGCGTCTGGTATCTGGGATACTGCTGCACAAAGCAACCCTGCGGGTGCCCGGGAGCGTGCCAGTCATCTCATGAACAGACGACTGCAGACCGATGAGAATCCGGTACTGGCTGATTTTCTTACGCCCGTGCAGGCTGCACCTGCATGTGGCGCGATCGCCCTTCCTGCGGAACGGGCGATCGTTCTTTCGGAGATTATCCCGGCCGGTACTTTCCAGAAAAAGAACGGGGTCCGGTCGACCGGAAAACGCGAGCAGGCGCTCACCCGGGACGCACAGTTCATCATCAGGAGGAACGGGGAGTACCATGTCATTGCCGAGAGTTACTTCTACAAGACCGAGCCGTACTACACGATCCTCTCCCTTGAATACGAGGGGAAGCAGGTAAAGCCCGCGAGCAGCGCAGTCCTTGACGCCTACGTGACGCCCATCTGCCTCGAACGCGCCAAAGCGGGAGGCGTCCCTGTCTGCGAATGGGGCATCTCGCAGGCATATGTCCCGCTGCCGGCAATCCTGTACGGGCTGAGTTACTACGCGACCAACGCGGATTACGCCGTTGTAAAAGACCAGGTTGCTGCAAAGGACCGGATCCGGCATATCACCAACAACGGGAAGTACCCCTTCTGCTTCCAGAAATTTCCGGAAGGCGCAGAAGTTCTCGAATGCACGGCAATCTTTGGGAAGACCTGCAACGCGGACGGCAGTATTGCATCGCACGCCTCGATCCTCTATGAGATCTTCGGCCTCCCCCTCGTAAAGATGGTCTTTGTCAACGATGCCGGGTCGTATTCCCTCTCCTCACTCTCGCCGCTGCGCTACTCCCAGCTCACGGAACAGGAACGCGCGATCCTCTGCGCACATATCTCGGCGCAGGAGTCCCTATGAGCCGGCTCGGCATCTTTGTTGACAGGAAGACGCTCAGCAGCGCCGAACAGCTCAACGCCCTGATCCACTGCCGGGACGTTGCCGAGGGGATGGGACACAACGCGGACTTCATCTTCCCGGTGGATATCCAGAAGATCGCAAAGATGGACGCCCTCTTCATCCGGGCCCGCACCGACCCGATGAACGTGACCTATGTTGCGGCGAAGATGGCGGAGTTTCACGGGATCCCGGTCATTGACGACCCGCGCTCCATCCAGGTCTGCGGCGACAAGATCAACATGTACTCCCGGCTGATGAAGAAGGGAATCTCCCTCCCGGAGACGGTCTTTCTCTCTAAAAAAGATCTGACGGTCGAACGGGTGATGGAACTCTTTGACTCGCTGGGATCGCCGCTCATCCTCAAGGAGCCGTCGACCTCCTTCTCGACCCGGGTCGAGCGGGTCCGGGACGTGTCCGAATTTTTCCGGGTGGCCCGGCGGTTCATCAAGCTCTCCGACTGGATCGTCGTCCAGCAGTATATCGAGAGCAGGTATGACTGGCGTGTCGGCGTCCTTGACGGAAAACTCCTCTATGCCTGCAAGTACACGATCCCCTCGGTGACGTTCAAGATCCAGGCGTCGGTCAATGGGCACATCGTTTACTGTGGCGTAGAGAGCGTCAGGCCCGGGGACATTCCCCCGCACGTTATCCAGACCGGGATCGATGCGTCGAATGCCATCGGGCACGGCCTGTACGGCGTGGACATCAAGAACAATAACGGCGATGCCTACGTCATCGAGGTCAACGACAACCCTTCGCTGGAGAGCGGCGAAGACCAGTACTACCCGGATCTCTACGGGAAAATCGTAACCCACCTTTTTGCGAAGTGATCATCCCTGACAACGATCGACTGGCTTAACGCCGCCGAGGCCATCTGCGCTCTCTGCGGCGGACGATGCTGTACCGATGATACGCAACCCCCGGTCTCGCAACCATGCTACAAGAGACTGGTCGCGGCAGGAATACCGGCCGGATCCTTCGAGTTTTCCGGGTACCGCCGGCTGAAACTGAACGGGCATGCCTGCATCCTCTTTGATGGCGGCAGGTGCCGGTTCCACGGGGTCAAGCCGGAGACCTGCCGGGCCGGGCCGTTCACGTTCGACCTCGAGAACGGGAGCATCCGCATGTTTTTGAAAACGGAGAAGATCTGCCCGCTCGTCCGGCTCCTCCGGGAGAACCCGGAGGCGTACTCCCAGCAGTACGATCTTGCCGTAAAAAGCATCCGGAACCTCGTGCTGAACATGGCCGAAGACGAACTCTCCGAGGTCTGCAAGGTTGACGAACCGGAGACAGAGTACATCTCTTCGATTCCGCGCAAGGAAGCTCCCGTACCATGACGATTGGCACCGAGCACGAGTTCTCGATCAACGACCTGCAGTTCTGCCCGGCCCCGGCCTCGGATACGATCATCCGTTCGATCTGCGGGAGCTTTGACGACGAGATCTCGTTCGGGGACGTGAAACTGGGAAAGGAACTCCAGAAGACGGTGATCGAATTTGTCCCAAGATCACCGTCAGAGACAATTGCGGGGCTTGAGAACCAGCTCGTAAGCGGACTTGCGAAATTCAACCATATCTTCAGGAACCGGTACGCCCTGCTCGGTCTCGGCATGCACCCGACGCTCACCCTCGACCAGACTGCTGTCTGGGACCATGGCGAAGGGGAATACTACACGGTCTATGACCGGCTCTTCTCCATCCGCCAGCACGGGTGGCTGAACATCCAGGCGCTCCAGGTCAACCTCTCCTATGCCGCCGAAAAGGATCTTCTCCTGCTCTACAACCGCACGCGCCAGCTCCTGCCGTACCTTGTCGCAGTCACCGCCTCATCACCGTTGGTCGAGGGAAAGCTCACGGGCACGATGGACAACCGGCTCCTCTTCTACCGGGCCAACCAGGAGAAGATCCCTCAGATCTGCAACGGGATTGTTCCGGAAGAACTGAGCTCCATCCATGATTACGAGAGATCGCAGGAAGCGATCTACACGGAGCTCCGCGCCCGGGATGCCGGCATTCTCTGCGAGGAATGGCTCAACTCGGCCGGGATGATCATCCGGTTCTCGCGCAGGTGCCTTGAGATCAAGGCGCTCGACGAACAGGAATGCATCCGTTCCGACATGGCAGTCTGCGCTTTCACCCGGTCGCTCCTCCGGTGCCGGAAGCTCGATCTCCCGACCGACCGGGATACGCTTCTGGCGCTGCTCGAAGATGCGATCCGCGATGGCACAACAACGCTCCGGCCGGACCTGGAACGGTTGTACACGCTTGCATGGGACCACGCGACCGCCGACGAACGGCAGTATCTCCCGTTCATCCGCGAGCGCATCGCGCACGGGTCGCTTGCAGAATTGATCCGCGACCGCATGGAAGCCGGATCGGCGCCGGGCTCGCTTCTTCCGGAACTTTCCGCCTGCCTTTCCACGAACCGCCCGTTTCTCCGGTCCTGATCCCGGGCGGAACGGCTGGTAGTACGATCGGTATCTTAAACAATCTGCATCCGGAACTCTTTGTCAGGATCTGCTTTGTCAGGAACTGAGGTGGAGCGTGGATACGTGAACGGCCGGCTTGCCGGGGAAGCGGAAGGATACGGGATACTGGCACGGTACGGGATTCCGGTACCGCGCTTTGCAGTTGCAAAAAGTGCGGAGGAGGCGACGGCAGCAGCCGGTTCCATCGGGTATCCCGTTGTCATGAAGGTCATCTCGGCGCAGATCGTCCACAAGAGCGATGCCGGGGGCGTTGTCCTCCCGGTTGCGGACGAAGCCGGGGCAGAAGCAGCGTTCCGGAAGATCGTGACCGGCGTCGCAGCGTTCAATCCCACGGCAGTGATCGAAGGAGTGATGGTCGAGGAGCAGCAGAAAAAAGGGCTCGAACTGATCGTTGGCGGTAAGATCGATCCCGCGTTCGGGAAGGTCATAACCGTCGGGATGGGCGGGACGCTCGTCGAACTCCTCCGGGATGCCGGGACCCGGGTCCTCCCGGTCGATGAAGGAGAGATCTGCCAGTTGATCCATGAACTGAAAGGGTACCCGCTGATCCGGGGGTTCCGGAACGAGCCTGCACGCGATGAGGCGGAACTCGTCCGGGTGATTGCCGCCGCAGCCCGGATGTTCCTTGCGGAGCCGGCGATCACCGAGTTCGACATCAACCCCCTCATCCTCTACGAACAAGGGGCATGTGCCGTCGACGCCCGGTTCTATATCGGCGAGCCGGGCGTTGCCACGGCTCCGGAGACCCGGCCTTTTATGCCGGATGATCTCCTTGCGATCCGGTCCATCGCGGTGGTCGGCGCATCGCCGGAGCCGGGCAAGGTCGGGTATGCGGTGGTCCGGAACCTGCTCGGTTTCCCCGGCCCGGTATACCCGGTCAACCCGAAGCACAGCATAATTCTCGGCAAGAAGACCTATCCCGACCTTGCCTCGATCCCCGGGGACGTGAGCGCGGTCGTCATCGCCATCCCCGCCCCAAAAGTCCCGCAGGTCATCGATGAGGCCGGAGGAAAGCACGTCCCGCTTGCGATCATCCTCTCCTCCGGGTTCCGGGAGACCGGCCCCGCCGGTAAAGCCCTTGAAGACGAACTGATGGCAGCGGCGCGCAAAAACGGGATCCGGGTCATGGGGCCAAACTGCCTCGGGCTGATGAACCCGGCCCGCGGAATCAACACGACCTTCGATCCCATTTCGCCCCGGCCGGGCTCCATCGCGTTCATCTCGCAGAGCGGCGCGATCATCACCACCATGGTCGACTGGAGCATTCCCGAGGGAATCGGGTTCTCGATAGTGGCAAGTGTCGGGAACCAGGCGGATCTCACTATCGAGGACTTCGCCCGCTCGGCCGGCACCGACCCGTCCACGAATGCAATCATCCTGTATATCGAACAGATAAGGAACGGCGCCCGGTTCCTTTCCGTCATGAAGGACGTGACAAAGACAAAGCCGGTCGTTGCCATCAAATCGGGATCGTCTGAGAAAGGCCGTATCGCAGCCTCGTCTCACACCGGCGCGCTTGCCGGGAGCCAGGAGATCTACATGGCGGCGCTCCGGCAGGCCGGGGTGATCGCCGTCGATTCCATCCGGGATGCGTTCCAGACCGCCGAACTGCTCGCCTCCGAGGGATACCCGAAAGGGATCCGGGCGGTTGTCATCAGCAACGCGGGAGGATTTGCCGTCCTCGCTTCAGACTATGCCGAACGGTACCGCATCGACCTGATCGGGTTTTCACCCGGACT
>CAZNLI010000033.1:0-10811 GCA_964574125.1 uncultured Methanoregula sp. | reverse complement strand
ATCGGCGGGGACTCGATGAAGATGCCGGTCCGGATCCTGCGGGACTCCGGCATCCCGAACTTCCCGGAGCTCGAGGACGCGTTCCGGGCGATCGGGACGATCTGCCGGCACCGGTGCGGGGACGAGATCCACGAATGTTTCGGTCGTACTGCACAACAAAGTGACAGAAATAAATTTTTACGGAGCTCATGAAACAGCAATGGATCGAAATTGTCGTTATCTTCTCACCGGTTTACTCATCGCCGCGATTGCATTGTGCGGATGCACTTCGTCACCTGCGTCTGCCCCGGCCATAACACAGACGCAGACTCCCCCTGCCGTCAATGTCACTGTCACCGTTACCGTCACGCCGACGGCAACCCCCCTCCCGGCATACACGCTCTCACCCGCCTGCCAGCTGCTGGCTGACGGCCTGGATGACGATACCGCGTACCTGCAATACGTCAACGACTCCGCCATTGTTTCCCGGATTGAAGACTTATCGTATAATTGTAACGTGGCAGATGGTTCTTTTGTGAACCAACTGATTTTGAAGGGCCCAAAACCCAGATCGGAATCTCTTCTAAAGAACCGGGATTATCTCATTCTGGCAACAACGTACTGCCAGGCCCCGAACACTGCAGCGCATACGAGAACCCGCGACGCTTTAAAAACATCAGAAACAAAACTCGCTGAATATTCAGAAGCACTGGATTCATGTGAACCTGAATTCCAGAATGTTATCACACCGGTTAAGAGTGCTTCTCCTGCTTCAGCACCTGGCAATCCTCCTGCTTCAACAACAATCAGCGGGACCGGAGACGACGTTGTTTCGTTTAACACGACAAGCACCGGACTTCGGATTTTTACGATGCAATATTCCGGGAACGCCGGTTTTACAGTCCAGCTCAAAGACGAACAGGGCGATCCCGTCATTCTTCTCGTGAATGAAACCGGTCCATATTCCGGTAAGCATTCAGAAAAATTGTCATCCGGAAGATATTACCTTGACATTACTGCCGACGGACAATGGAATGTATCAATAGAATAGGTGTAACACAATTTATTTTCACCCTCACCTTTTTCCTTTCCCCGATCCGGTTATCCCGGCAGGAACTGTTTTGCAAAAAATGGGCGTGGATTTTCCTGAAGGATTTCCAAAGAATGCCTCAGTTATACGAAGAACATGCGTTTCTCATCAACCGACCTGCCCGCCGTGTGCCCTGATGAGAAGCAGTCGTTGCTTCAGCGGCGACTGATTCGAGAAGCCATCAGGCAACGCTTCCGGCACACTGGGCGGGGACTATCGTAGATTTTAATATTGGTGATTGCTTAATTTGAACCACCAACACACTTTTCAATCAGCGGGATATCTAAAAATTCGTGTGAGGTTTTATCTCCTCCTTATCTCAATACGAGAATCCCCGCCCAACGCGGCGCCTCGTCGGGCCGCGTGGCGGGCAGCCGGTTCGAACCTTCTACCACCATCATCTAGCCGGGTGGCTGGTTCATGGTTCTTGTGTGAACTCACGTTCATGTCCGTTTCTACAAAGCCCAAAATTTATGACGGTACACCATCCATGCAGACGCAATCAACGGGAGTGCCGCCGTCGTGGGAAAATGTGATGATTAAAATGGAAGAGAAACTGGAGCGCCAACAATAAAAGTTCCAACCCCAAGATGCGGATAAAAACCGTTACAGCGAGATCTTCTTTAAAATCTGCCCGTTCTTGAAGATCGTGATCCCCCCGCCGCTCTGGGAGACGACGATCCCGACAGCGTTTGTGACCGACGTGATCGCGGCAACCGAGTTGTGCCGCGTGCCCATGCCCTTCGGGAGCGAGACGGTGCTCGTGTCAACCGTGATGTACCGCCCCGATGCCTCGATGAACCCGTCGCCGGTGATCACGAACGCACCGTCCAGCTGCGCGAACTCCTTGATGTTCTCCTTGAGATCGGGGTTTGTCACCATGCGCAGCTCGGGCTTGTGACCCTCAAAGGCGTTGAGCATGATCTGCCGGGACTTGCCCATGATGTTCTTTGCGTCGCCGATCAAAAACGTGGTGCCGACCGCCTTTCCTTCCCGCCCCTCGATCGAGATCTCCGTGCAGATGTGGAAGACGGTATCGAAGACCTCTTCGCGGATGTCCGTGTCGGCAACGACCTGGTCCTTCCACGTGTCCGTGCTGATCCGGACCTCCCCGGTTGCCCGCCGGCGATCCGTGATGTCGTTTCCGATACAGAGGACTTCGATAATATGCCCGTGCTCGTCCCGTATCGCCTTGTTGATCCACGCGATCCAGACCCGGTCGCCGTTGCGCCGGATGTTCTCGTTCACGTTGATGGCGTACCCCTCGGCATTGAACCCGAGATCGTTTGCCATCATCGAGAGATCGTGACCGATCCGGTTGTGCTCTGCGACAATCGTCCCGACCACGTTCTTCCCGATCACGTCTTCCGCGGAATAATCGAAGAACGAGAGGGCGTACGTGTTGAAGAAGGTGATCACCCCCTGCATGTCCATCCGGATGATGATGCTCTGGGTATTTGCAAGCATCTCCCGGTACCGCGCCTCGCTCGCCTTGAGAGCGTCGGTCAGTTTCTTTCTGGCAGTGATATCGGTGATGACAAACGTCCCGCCCTTTGCGATATCGTTTGGGTCCAGCGCCTGCACCTGCATCTGGCACGCGACGGTCTTGCCCTCGCTTTTCAACAGGGCGCATTCCGCCATCGCCTGTCCCATGCCTTTGTGGCTGATGGAGAGATCCCGCATCAGCTGTTCGTATTCCCCGGCTCCCGGGACAAGCGTATGGGTGTCCTTTCCGACAAGCTGGTTCTCCTCGTACCCGAGCATCGTAGCAAACGGCCGGTTGACCCAGGTGATGACGTTGTTCCGCATCTGGAAGATTCCGAGCGGCGTTGCCGAGAGGATGGATGCGAGCTGTTCGTTCTGGACCTTGAGATCCCGCTCCGCTTTCTTCTTCAACATCGTCTGTTTTATGAGAAGGAGGAGATCCAGAAACCGGGAACGCGGATCGCTCCCCCGCGGCAACGCAACCTCGCTGCAATAGGCCACTTCCTCGATGATGACCTTGCCGGGGTTCCGCCGGGCGAGGAGGATGACCGGGGTCATGTTCCCCTGGTTTTTGAGGAGCCTGATGAACTCGATCCCGTTTAAGTCGGCAACGAACTCGACGCCGTCGACTTCCGGCACCTGTTCGTAGCAGACGATCACGTCATAGGTCCGGCCCTGCAGCCGTTCCAGCGCCTGCTTGGTGGAGTGCGTCACATCAAGCCGGATCTCACCGGACTTCTCCAGTACCGACCGTGCACCCGCCATCATCTCGGAATGATCGTCCACCAGCAGAACAGAGATCATGAATGGTTCCTGGCAGGATTACCGCCGGAATTATTGCTTACAAGGTGGCCGGTCTGCCGATATAAAGTTGTTGCGCGGTTCAGGAGGAAACGTCGCAGCAGGTACAACGGTGCAAAAAAGGAAAAAACCTGCCGGGAAAAAACCTGCCGGGCCGGGAACCTTCCTCAGTCCCGCCGCCCATTACTCCCCGGAATGCTGGACGATTGCAAGCTGGTACATCCAGTCCATGAGGGGGTGGCACTGTTCGACAATGCATTCAAGTTCGCACCCGATGCAGGGGATCAGTTCGTCACCGGCAAGGAGACAGGCGGGGTTGACCTTCGATTCCGTCTTTTTTACCTTGAGAAGGAACGTCTTGGTGCCGTTCTTTTTATATTCGACCCGTTCGATGAGCCCGTCCTCTTCGAGTTTCTTGACAAGCCGCGAGCACTTCCGGCTGTCAACCCCCAGTTCTTTCCAGAGCTCGCTCTGGAGGACGCCTTCCGGTCTCTTCCGGATCAGTTCGAGCATTTCTTCTTCGGGAGAAGCCATGCCATAAACCTCAGATCAGGGGGGCGATTGTAAGGATATTGTTGCCGCGGATCACGACAGTCCCGAGACTCCGGCCCCGCTGGTTGTTGACAAATTCGATGGTCTCGTCCATGTGGATATTGAGATACTCGTCGACGGCGATAAGCCGGCCCTGCAGGGTCCGCTTCTCGTCCTTGATCTCGACGCTGACCTTGGAGTCCACAAGGGCAAAGACCTTCTTTATCGGTAGAACAATTCCGTTAACCATCTGCCCTACATTGGGGGGCTGTCTAATTTAAAGTTTCCTTTTAAAAAAAACGGGAGAAATCCCGGCCGCAACGCTCCGTACCGGCCCGGACCGCAGGAGCATACGAAACGATGGGGACGGGGACAGAAAAAAAGTGGGAATACAGGAATACAGGAATATGGGAACCGGGGATGAGCCCCTATTCCGGGATCGGCTCCCACCGCTTCGCCAGATCCTTCTCGACAGCCGGAAGCGTCGTGTACTCCATCTCCGAGAGCGAGAGCCGGTGCGGCTCGAACGGCCCCTGCGCCCGGATAACATCCGCGAGTTCATTGCACCGCGCCCGGACCCGGTCGAACGCCGGATCATCGAACATGTCGGCAGGCCCTATCAGTTTGCCGTTGCAGACCTGGAACCCGAAACAGATGACCCGGGGCGGACCGTCGAACCGCGTGCAGTTGGCATCGGGAAGGCCCACCGGCATGAACGGGCCGTGGTGGGACCCCCGCATCCAGCCGGCAACCAGCACCGGGATACTGAACGGTTCGATCACCTCGCCGACAGCGGGAAAGCCGCTCTGGGACCGGACGATCATGACGGGATCGTCCTTCCCCACGTACTTCCCGGCGATCAGGCACAACCGCTGGGTGCTTGTGGAAGCCGCAATCGTCCCGTCCTTCTTAAAGACATGCTTGATCACGTACCGCGACGGGGCGCCGATGTACGCGAGCATGTTGTAGATCTCCTCCGGGCACTGGAACAGGATCCGCCGCTTCTTGACAAGATCGTGCACCTCGAACGTGAACCCCGCGTGCATGGAGGGATCGATCACGAGCCCTGCCGTGTTGAAGGGATCGGCAAAGATCTTGTACAGGTAAAAGTTCCATGCGCCCGGCTCGGTCTTGTCCGCCATGAAGACGAGGAGGGGATCCGACCCGCGCTCCTCGAACTCCATCTCGGCGACGCCGGGTCCCATGCCCCGGACATTGCCGGAGAACGCATCCGCGAGCATGTCCTGCCCGGCACCATAGAGCTTGAGATTCTTAGCTATCTTCGTGCATTCGGTAAAGACACTCCAGGCAAGCTCGTGGATCTCCCTGTTGTCCACGCCTTTTGTGTGCGTCATGATGAGCTCGAGGTCGTCGCCGCAGTGGGTGACAAACGAGTCGGTGAGCAGTTTTCCCTTCTGCTCGCGGAGCATCATTGCGGCCTTCTCAAGGAGTGCGGGGTGGACGCGGGAATGTCCCGGGTAACTCCCGACATCCGCTTTGATAACAGAGACGGTGGTCCTTGGCATGAAAACTCACAGTATGAGATAGCCGCAGGATACTAAAAGATTGTGGAGGGGATGATCGGATGAGCAGATCTCTGCAGGTCCGGCAGGTTACGCGATCACTGCATGGTCTTCCGGATGACCGATGCAGACCCGTACGAGCCAAACGCCCGGAAAAAGACCATGCTTTCCGCGTACGCCATCGCCTGCATGGCCTTATTGGTCTCTTCGTCAACCGCGTAGATATCCCGGTAAAATTCCTTGATGGCGTACTTGCAGTTGGCATCAAAGATCTGCCGGTCTTTCCTGCCGGGGTTTGCCGGCCGGTACTTCTCCAGCGTCCAGTTCTCGATATCCCTGTAGAGCGACGGTTCGTAGATCTTGAAGGTGGAAAACGCGATGTCCTGCCAGAAAGTCCCGACGTTTCCCTTGATGATGTCGCCTTTCGGGAAGTACCTGTTGATGAGCTCGCGGGGGGTGCCGGTGATCCCGTGCTGGGCGATACCGACATGCAGGCTGTTGTCCCGGAGGGCTTTTGCAATCTCCTTTGTCCGGACGATGTCGATTGAAAGCTGCTCGATCACGTTCCCGTCCGCATCGTAGGCATGGCCGTGCGAGCTGCCGTTTGCAATCGCGAGAACGTGGGGATGGACATCGTTCCCGTTGAGTGCCCTGATGAACTCCACGGCCTCCTCCGGCCGGGTCAGGACGAGTCCTTCGCTTCCCTTTCTCCCGATCTCGCCCACCTCCACTTCAAGCCCGAACTCCCTGCCGTGCATCTTCTGGTGGATATACCGGGCAAGATCGGACGTGACTTTTATGTTCTGCTCCAGTTCCTCCCGGACATTCCTTCCCTCGAAGTTGAAAAGATGGGACGCATCGATGGCAAAGGAGGTGTAGCCGGCTTTTACCTGCGCATCGATGAGCTGCTTTGTGCCGTCGATCTCCCCGGCATCGCCTTTCTTGATGGTGATATGATCCGCGTGGAGCGCCCATATGTCAAAGCCGACCGCCTTTGCCGCCGCGTTCATCTTCTCCGAGAATACCTGCGGCGTCATGCCGGTGTACCCGCCTTTGAGATCGGATTCCGACCGGGCAAGTTCCATAAAGACTGCGGAACCGGTGTCTTTTGCCGCCCGGAAAATTCCCTCGGCTACGGTTGCGATCCGGGTGTTTGCGGCCATGATGATGGCTTTTTTACCGGAGATTCCGTTAAAAATTGCTGAACCGGGGACCGGGCCAAACTCGTTGTCTGCCATAATCAGAACACTCCTATGTACTCCTTCTCATAGACGCATAAACGTTTCAATCGTTGCGATCTCCTTCTTTCCCCCGATATAAACCGGGGTCCGCTGGTCGATCGCTTCCGGTTTTAACGTAAGGATACCTGTCGTTCCGGTGCTTGCCGCACCGCCGGCATCGGTGATGATCTTTGCCATCGGGTTTGCCTCGAAGAGGAGCCGGAGTTTTCCCTTCTCCTTTCCCTTAAACCCGGGATAGGTGAAGACGCCGCCCTTGTGGAGGATCTGGTGGACGTCGGCGACAAAACTTCCGGAGAACCGGAGCTTGTACCCTGCCGCTTCGAGGCTTTCGATCCAGCGTGTGTGGGCGGGGAGGTAGTCCTTCCGGAGCGCTCCGGGAGCGTAGATCTTCCCTTCCGGGATCCGGATGTCACGCTGCCGGAGGAAGAACCCGCCGGATTCGTCCATGGCAAACTCGTGGACGCCGTGCCCGGTGGAGACGGTGAGCGTCGTGAGCGGACCGTATAAAATGTAGAGTGCGGCAACCATGTCCTTTCCCGGGTCAAGGACGCTTTCTTTGCAGATCCCGATGATCGTCCCGACGCAGAGGTTGACATCGAGGAGCGACGAGCCGTCGAGCGGGTCGATGACGATCCCGAACTTGTTCTTTGCGTTCTCAATCTCAATGATGTGGTCCTGCTCTTCGGTTGCAATGGAGCGGACGAGCCGGGTCTTCGTTAAGCCGGAGATGAAGATCCTGTCGGCGTACTTGTCGAGGGCCATCTGCTCCTCGCCGTACATATTTTTCGTCTTTTCGTCCGCGATCGTGTTCCGGGCCGAGGCAAGGAACCCTTTCTTCACGTCCTTTGCCTGATCGGCAAGGAACAGGATCACCTCGGCAAGGTTCCCGTCGGTCTTTTCCTGCGCAAGAAAATCCTTAAGCAACATGGTCTGCCATCCTCTCGTGTAACAACAATCCGGCGGCCGGCCCGCCGTCTCGTTTTCGTTGCAGGAATGGTTGGATCCGGGGGGATATCAGGGTTGGCAATTGTATTGGCCGGACGATCACGGTACGCGCTCCGTTCCGGAGTCCCGGGAAATTTCTGGAAATATTTGAAAAAATAGTTGGATTGGGGGATGATGGGTAAACGTATGATGTGAGGGTCTGGATCCGGAAGGGGGTTTGAGAGGAGACCCGGGGAGCGTGAGGAAATCCCCGGGTCTTCCCGGTTGCCGGGATTATGACTCCGGTGCGCCGGCCGTTTCCGAAGCACCGGATACTGCCTTGAACGTTACTTCGAGCACCCCGTTCTTCAGGGTTGTCCGCATCGAAGCCGGGTCCACGGCAGGAAGCTTCACCGACGTATTGTAGTGACGGTCCCCGTCACCTGCGTCGATGACCAGCGTATCCCCGCGGACATCCAGCCGGAGAGCATCTTCTGAGATCCCCGGGAGTTCGACGATTGCCTTCACTTCGTTTCCTATCGTGTGGACTTCCGCCGCCGGTTCTCCCGCGTCCCGGGACCGGATGGTTTCCGGAAGTACCGGTTCCTGCGGGAGCGTCCCGCTCTCGATCACGATCCGGTACCCGGAGCCCTGCGGCCTGTCCGGCATGTTCATGAAGGATTCCATGAAGGATCCGGATTCCATCCCGTTCATCATCTGCGCCATCATCGCGTCCATTCTCCGGAAGAGGTCCGGGAAGTCTTCGCCGATCATAGCAGTCACCTCGAATTTCCTTTATGATTTCCTTACTTCTTGTTCAGCGGGTTCTTCAGCTGGTTCTCCAGCTGGTTCTCCAGTTCTTCGGTCTTCTTTCTGATTGCGGCAAAATCCTTCTTGTGCGCAAAGGTCATCTTCCGCAGTGCGTCGACTTCCGTGGTGTCGGCTTTCTTGCCGGAGAGCCCGGTGAGCCCGGCGCGCCTGACAACGGATGCCGCACGGTCGAGCACATTGCGCTGATCCTGGTTGTAGAGCATCTCCCATGCCTGCCGCTCGGACTTCTCGATGGCTTCGTCATCAAGCGACGCCCTGACCTTGCCCATCGCCGTCGCGAAGTGGGCTTTTGTGATCATCACGTTCTTGATCGCATCGGTCCGCTCCTGTTCGGTCTTGCCGGTCATCGCGACGATGAACTCGCGCATCGCGCCCATCTTCGCCTCGCGGACGAGCGCCTCGATGTCTGCGCCGACATAGCCTTCAGTCTGCTTCACGAGCTCGTCGATATCGACGTCCTTTGCAAGGATCGCGCCGGTGTCGCCCAGGTAGACATCGAAGATCTTCCTCCGGCTCTCTGCATCGGGCGCCGGGACATGGATGTGCCGCTCGATCCGGCCCGGGCGGAGCAGCGCATCGTCCAGCATATCGGGCCGGTTGGTCGCGGCAAGCACGGTGACGTTCTTTAGCTCCTCCATGCCGTCCAGCTCCGTCAGGATCTGGGAGACCACGCTCTCGGTCACGTGGGACGATCCCATGTAGCTGCCCCGCTTCGGGACGAGCGCGTCGATCTCGTCGAAGAAGATGATGGACGGCGATGCCTGCCGGGCTTTCCGGAAGATCTCGCGCACGCCCTTCTCCGACTCCCCGACCCACTTGGAGAGGAGCTCGGGGCCCTTGACCGCGATGAAGTTGCACTCGCTCTCGTTTGCGACCGCCTTTGCAAGGAGCGTCTTTCCTGTCCCCGGCGGCCCGAAGAGCAGGATGCCCTTGGGCGGCTTGGTCTGAAGCTTCTCGAAGACATCCGGGTACTTGAGCGGCCACTCGACCGCCTCTTTGAGTTCCTTCTTCGTGTCCTCGAGCCCGCCGACCTGCTTCCAGGTCACGTCCGGCACTTCGACGAGCACCTCGCGCATCGCGGATGGTTCGACGTTCTTCCGCGCTTCCGCAAAGTCCTCGTTGGTCACCTTGAGCGAATCGAGGACCTCGGTTGGGATCTCCTCGTCGATCTTGATCTGGGGGATGATCTTCCGGAGCGCATGCATCGCCGCTTCCTTGACAAGGAGCGCGATGTCGGCGCCCACGAACCCGTGGGTCGTGTTCGCGAACTCGTCAATCTTCACGTTGTCCGCGAGCGGGACGCCCCGGGTGTGGACCTGGAAGATCTCGAGCCGGCCTTTCTTGTCCGGGATGCCTATCTCGATCTCCCGGTCGAACCGGCCCCCGCGCCGGAGCGCCGGGTCGATTGCGTCCGGCAGGTTGGTTGCCGCGATCACGATCACCTGGCCGCGGCTCTTTAAGCCGTCCATGAGCGCGAGGAGCTGGGCGACAACACGCCGCTCGACCTCGCCCTGCACTTCTGCACGCTTGGGCGCGATCGCGTCGATCTCGTCGATGAAGATGATCGCCGGCGCGTTCTGCTCGGCCTCCTCGAATTTTTCGCGAAGGCCCTTCTCGGACTCGCCGTAGTACTTGCTCATGATCTCCGGGCCCGAGAGCGTGATGAAGTGGGCGTCGACCTCGTTTGCGACCGCTTTTGCGATCAACGTCTTCCCCGTCCCCGGCGGGCCGTAGAGCAGCACGCCCTTCGGCGGCGAGATGCCGAGCCGCTCGAAGATTTCAGGATGGCGCAGCGGGAGCTCGATCATCTCACGGACGAGCTGGAGCTCGCGCCCGAGCCCGCCGATATCCTCGTAATGGATGTCGGGGAGTTCCTTTTTCCCCTCCTCGGCCTTGTACGGCTCCTCCTTGAGCTCGATCTCGGTGTCGTCGGTTACGATCGCGATGCCCTTTGGCACCACTTTTGCAATCACGAGCGTGATCGCGTTGCCGATCACGTCGACCCGGACCGTCTGGCCCTCGACCACCGAACGCCCCCGCAGGAGCCGGGAGAGGTACTGTTCGCCGCCAACAAGCCGGATCGGCTGGGTCGGCTGGATGACAACACGCTTCGCGTAGGCAGCCTCGGACTTCCGGATCCTGACCTTCTCGTCAATACCGGTGCCGACGTTGGACCGGATGTTCCCGTCCACCCGGAGGATTGCGCCCCCGGTGTCCTGCGCAAAGCCGGGCCAGACGATGGCGGCGGCCTTCCGTTTCCCCGCAATCTCGATCACGTCCCCGGAGACGAGCCCGAGATTCTTCATCACCTCGATGCTCACCCGGGCGATGCCCCTGCCTGCGTCATCGTGAGCCGCTTCCTTTACCGTAACTTCCATGTAATCTTTCTCGGTCATCGTAAAATCC
>CAZNLI010000032.1:0-17294 GCA_964574125.1 uncultured Methanoregula sp. | reverse complement strand
AAAGACCTTCGAGCGGCGCACTGGGCGGGGACTATCGTAATTTTATAATTTATTGGGGTAATTAGGGATTTCTACAGAGCAAACGATAGGAATTTTTTTTAGTACCGCACAGATTTTATGGAAATAGCCATGAAAATCCTCGAAAAACCCGATACGCCGGTTGATGGCGAACAGAAAAAATAGATTTCGATAATTTTACAATAACCCGGGTGCCTTGACCCGGAATTTCTGCCAGAGCACACGGCCCATGACACGGTAGGTGAAGTCGAGTTCTTCGAAACTGGGGATATCGTGCTCTTTTAACATATTCCGGCCTATATCCATCGAGTCCCCGCCAAGGAGCGTTGCCACGAGGCGGTTCGTCGTCTTCTCGGAGAAGCGGAGAATCTGCCGCGCCATCTGCTCGGAGTTGAGCACGAGGTTCGGGAAGTCGACAATGAATGCGATGTCCCAGATGTCCTCGTGCTTGATGAGCACGTCAAACGTCTTCTCAAAACGCTTCTCGGTGGCATCGCCAAGGAGATCGATGGGGTTGCCCTTGTTCCAGAACTCGGGAAGGAACTCGTTGAGTTCTTCGATGACGTCCTGCGGGAGATCGACAAGCTCGATACCGTACCGCTCAGCATAATCCGACGACAGCACGGCAAACCCGCCGGCATTAGTGATGACAACGGCACGTTTGCCCTTGGGGAACCGCTTGGGGTGGGCAAGCATCTCTGCCGCATAGAAGGCACCGGTCAGCGTATGGACTGCAACAATGCCGGACTTGCGGAAGGCTTCCATGTAGACCTCGTACGAGCCCGAGAGGGAACCGGTGTGCGATGAAGCGGCTGCCGAACCTCTCCGGGAAGACCCGGACTTGATTGCAATCACCGGTTTTGTCTTTGCGACTTCGGAGACGACCTCCATGAACGCCTTGCCGTCCGTCACCTGCTCGATGTACATGATGATCGCTTTTGTCTTGGGATCCTTCTCCACGTACCGCAGGTAATCGAGGAAATCAAGGTCGCACTGGTTTCCTACCGATATAACGTTCGAGAACCCGATGTTCTTTGCAAGGCTCCAGTCAACGACCGTGTTGATGATGGCACCGCTCTGCGAGAGGAACGCAATGTTGCCGGGCCGCGGCGACTCATGGACGTAGGTTGTATCGATGCCCCGTGGCGGCACGATCAGGCCGAGGCAGTTTGGCCCGATGATCCGTGTGCCGTGCCCCCGTGCGATCTCGACAACCCGTTCCTCAAGCGCCCTGCCTTCGGGACCCATCTCCTTGAACCCCGCAGTGATGATGACGACCATCGAAACGCCCTTAGCCCCGCATTCCTCAACAACAGCCGGTACATGGATAGCCGGTACCGTGATAACCGCCATATCAACCGGGGCGGGGATTGCCGTGATATTGGGGTAGGCCTTAAGCCCCTGGATCTCCGAACGCTTGTTGTTGACAGGATAGAGCTGCCCCGGGAAATGCAGGAGGTTGTGCATAACGGCGTATCCCATCTTGGTGGAGTCCTGCGAAGCGCCGATGACTGCAATGGAGCGCGGCGTGAAAAATTCGATAGGCACCGGCTGGCGATCCTTATGTTTTCTTTCTTCCACCGTATCGGTGACTATCACGCGGGCATCGACAGCACACGCGCCGGATTCGTACAGCCTGAGCGGATTGATATCGAATTCGACAACCTTCTCATTTTCCAAAAAGAATCGTGCGATATTCCCGATGATCTTAACAAGGGTCTCCTCGTCGCGGGGCTTCATTCCCCGGTAGCCGGCAATGAGCGGGTATGCATTGATCTCGCGTATCATCTGCCGGATTTCGTCATCGGAGACCGGCAGGATCCGCAAGGTCACATCCTTCATGAGCTCGACCATCGTTCCGCCCATGCCGAACGTGATCAGTTTCCCGAATGCGGAATCGGTCCGTCCCCCGATGATCAGTTCAAGACCGGGGGCCGCCTGCTGTTCAACGATGACGCCTTTCACATCGGCATCCGGATTGTAGGATTTTGCGCCATCGAGGATCTTGGTAAAAGCGCCAAGTGCCGCCTTCTTGCTGCCGATACCAACAATCACACCGCCGGCATCGCTCTTGTGGATGATCTGGGGGGAAATGACCTTCATTACCACCGGGCAGCCGAGTTGTTCGGCAGCATGCGCCGCGTCTTCACCGCTCTTTACGATCTGGTACTGCGGTACCGGGATATCGTATTTCCGGAGAATATCATAGCCTTCTGCTTCACTCAGCATCTTCTGTGTCACGAATTCACCTCAACAGGTATTGTCAACATTGCCAGTACTTGTGAAAATTATCCGGGTTCATGAGATCCATGTGCAGGCAGGTTCATGATGAATCCGTGGTCCTGCATCCCGTTTTAAAAAAATTCGGCATGACACCATTTAAATTTGCTGAAATCTGCGGAACGTACTTTTCTCCAAAAACAGGCGGAATTTGTCCGAGTTTTGCGATTTAGACCACAAGGATTATTTAGAATTCATCATTATTGATAATGTAAAATTGGTGTCCTTAATGGCAGAGAGCGCAGAAAAAACAAATGATGCAAAGTATTTCACACCGGATCCGTCCTACCGCCAGAAGAGCTGGATGGGGGATTATTCCTGGACCTACAGTGAATTCCAGAAAGATCCCGATGGATTCTGGGACAACATAGCAAAAAAACTCCACTGGTTCACTCCCTACGACAAGGTCAGGGAATGGAATTATCCCTATGCCAAGTGGTTCATCAACGGTAAGACCAACATCACCTACAATTGCCTCGATCGCCATGTCAACGATAAACTGAGAAACAAGGTCGCCCTCATCTGGAAGGGCGACGGTGAGGGTGAAGAGAAGATCTACACGTACCGGCAGCTCTTCCGCGAGGTCATGCGGTTTGCAAACGGGCTGAAAAAACTTGGCGTCAGCAAAGGAGACCGGGTCTGCATCTACATGCCGGTCATTCCCGAACAGATCATTGCCATGCTCGCGTGCGCCCGGATCGGGGCGGTTCACAGCGTGGTCTTTGGCGGGTACGGGGCAGCGGCACTGCACAGCAGGATTGTGGGTGCGGGTGCAAAGGTCGTCATCACCGCCGATATGGCCGTGCGGCGCGGCAAGTCCATCCCGCTCAAGCATGCAATCGAGGAGGCGGTCATCGATGCGCCCACGGTCGAGCATGTCGTCATCCTCCGGAGGGAACTTGGCCGGCCGGTCGAGATCCACGATGAGATGGAGATCGATTTCTACGAACTGCTGGAGGATGTCGGGTGGGACTGCCCTGCGGAGGTGATGGACTCCGAAGATCCGCTCTTTATCCTCTACACGAGCGGGACGACAGGATCGCCCAAAGGTATCGTGCATTCCTGCGGAGGTTACATGGTCGGGGCGTACTACACGACAAAGTATATCCTCGACGTCAAGGAGAGCGATGTTTACTGGTGCACGGCGGACCCCGGCTGGATCACCGGGCACACGTATGTCGTGTACGGGCCGCTCTCCACCGGTGCGACAATTATCCTCTCCGAAAGCACGCCCGATTACCCGGACCCGGGCATCTACTGGAAGATGGTTGAAGAGTACGGCGTCACCATCATGTACACGGCGCCGACCGCGATCCGGATGTTCATGAAGATGGGAAGGGAATGGCCGGACAAGTACAACCTCTCCTCGCTCCGGGTGCTCGCGTCAGTAGGGGAACCGCTGAACCCTGAAGCATTCGAATGGTTCTACCACGTGATCGGCAGGGACCGGTGCCCGATTGTTGACACCTGGTGGCAGACCGAGACTGGCATGCATATGATCACGACCGTGCTTGGCGAGCCGATGCGCCCGGGATATGCAGGGAAGTCCATCCCCGGTGTCGTTGCCGATGTCGTGGACAAGGACGGGAAGAGTACCTTGCCCGGCAAACGAGGTTTCCTCGTCATCCGGGAACCGTGGCCTGCCATGATGCGGACGGTCTACAACAACGATGCCAGGTACCGGGCCTACTGGGAGACGATCCCCGGCTGCTACCTTGTCGGGGATCTTGCAATCCGGGGAAAGG
This sequence comes from uncultured Methanoregula sp., assembly GCA_964574125.1. Lineage (GTDB taxonomy): Archaea > Halobacteriota > Methanomicrobia > Methanomicrobiales > Methanospirillaceae > MVRE01. The sequence continues at coordinate 13,251 of CAZNLI010000032.1, read as the reverse complement.
ACGGGTACATCATGGTGATCGGCCGGTCCGACGACCTGATCGTGGTTGCCGGCCACAACATCGGGACGGCCGAGGTCGAGAGCGCCCTTGTCTCCCACAAGGCTGTTGCCGAGGCGGCGGTTATCGGCAAGCCCGATGCCCTCAAGGGCAACGTCATCAAGGCGTTTGTCATGCTCCGGGTCGGGCATACGCCGAGCGATAAGCTGAAGAACGAACTTATCTACCATGTCAGGATCACGCTCGGGCCGATTGCCATGCCGTCCGAGATCGAGTTTGTCACAACGCTTCCCAAGACCCGCAGCGGCAAGATCATGCGCCGGGTCCTCAAGGCAAAAGAGATGGGCATGGACGCGGGCGATCTCTCTACACTGGAAGATTAATATTGCGGGTTTCTAACCCAACTTTTTATATACTGTTCTGTGGCATTTATAAACATGAAGGTCCGGCCGGAAGATTCCCTCAGGATCGAGAACATCGTTGCCTCTGCAAAGGTGACCGATTATCTCGACCTGCCGTCACTTGCGTCAAAGATCAAGGATGCGGAATACAACAAGAAACGCTTCCCGGGGGTTGTTCTTCGCATGCAGAACCCCAAGATTGCCGCACTTGTCTTTGGTTCCGGTAAAGTCGTTCTCACCGGGGCAAAGAGCATCGACAGCTTGAGCAAAGGCCTCGAGATCCTTGGAAAACAGCTCCGGGACCTGCAGATCGATATCCCGAAAAAACTCACGTACAAAATCCAGAACATCGTCACCTCCGCGGATCTTGCAACCGCGATCAACCTCAACAAGATCGCCGTCGGATTTAATCTTGACCGGATCGAGTATGAGCCCGAACAGTTCCCGGGCCTTGTCTACCGGCTCGAGAATCCCAAGGTTGTCGTGCTGCTCTTTGGATCCGGCAAACTGATCATCACGGGCGGCAAGGAGCCGGAAGATGCAAAGAAAGCGGTTGTCAAGATCCTTGCAGACCTCCGCAGCCTTGGCCTGATGTGAAAATGAATTAACTCAGCCAATCAGATTAAAAAATATATCTAACTCCTTATTACAAACATATATTTAAAGAATTCTGCAATTGCTGAACAATAGCGGAACATATATACCATTATTTAGATAATGCGTACGTTGTATTTGATAAATATCAGAAACAAAATGTGAGATGTTGTGCATGAGACAGGAAAATGTGATGTATTTCACGGAAAAGGAAGAAGAATTCGCAAATCTCCTCATCGAGATCGGGACCAAGCGCAATGTGGCCAAGGTTCTGGTATTTCTCGCAAATACCCCTGAGGCAACCTCGCGTGCGATTGAGCGGGGCACCGATCTCCGGCAGCCGGAAGTCAGCATTGCAATGCGGTACTTAATGGAACAGAGCTGGATCAAGAGCCGCGAGAGCAAGGCGGAGAGCAAGGGACGCCCGGTCAAGATCTACGAGCTCGCAAAACCGATCACGGACATCATGGACTCGATCGAGAAAGAGAAGAAGAAAGAGGCAAACCACCAGCTCCAGCTGATCCAGAAGTTACGGAACTACATCGGCTGATGGAAGTACCCTGCATCCTTTTTCGGATCCGACAATAACAATTGTCTTTTTTGTATACCGGGCGAAGATCCCGCTCTCGACCACCCCGGGTATTCCGGTGAGCTTAAGTTCCAGTTCCGCAGGAGCGGGGATCTCCGCAAACCGGCAGTCGATCACAAAGTTGCCGTTATCGGTGATCACCGGGCCATCTTTCTGGACGCCCTGGCGGAGGACCGGCATCCCGCCCATCTCCTGCAACCGGTTCAGCACGGGGGTTACCGCAAACGGGATCACCTCGATCGGGACCGGTGCGGAGAGCACGTCTGTCATTTTCGACTCATCGACAATGACAAGGAAGGTCTTTGCCGCTTCGGCGACACATTTTTCCCGGGTCTGGGCAGCTCCCCGCCCCTTGATGAGCCTGAGTTCCGGGTCGACCTGGTCGGCGCCGTCGATGGCAATGTCCAGGTCCGGGTATTCATCGAGTGTGGTTAACGGGATTCCATATTCCCGGGCACGCAGCGCAGTCTGGAACGAGGTCGGGACTCCCTCGCAGACAAAACCTTCCGCGAGCCGTTCGCGGAGCCGCTCCATGGCAAAGAAGACCGTCGATCCGGTGCCAAGCCCGATAACCATGCCCGGCCGCACCATGTCGGCAGCCCTGTAACCCGCCGCTTTCTTTGCCGGAACCTGGGCGTTGTTCTCCATGGGGGAAGAGTTTGCACTGCCGGCTTAATCAGGATAGCGATAGCTTCTGCCATCGCTGCAAGGATTTGGTAAAAACAGGAAATCCGGAAGTGTTGGTTTCCGGCAGTTGCAGGCTTTATGTCCGGAACCGGAATTCCGGCACGGAAGGGATCAGTTCTGGAAGATCGAACGAATCCCGTCTTCGGCAGGATACGCCGTACAGTCAAGGGTTATCGGCGTCACCGAGACATTCCCCTTCCGGATGGCATGGACATCGGTGCCCTCTTCCGCATCGCCGATGAGCGGCCCGTTGATCCAGTAGTACGGCCGGCCGCGGGGATCGAGGCGCTTCTCGACCCCGGTGGAGAAGAGTTTTCTTGCAAGCCGCGTCACCTCGTACCCGCCGGTGATCTCTGACGGGATATTGACGTTGATCACATCGGCATCCTTCGGGAACCCGCACCTGAGCACCCGTTCGACAACATCGCGGACGATCTTCTTTGCCCCGTCAAAGCTCTGCCGGTGGGTCTGCGGATCGTCGAACTTGTCGCCCTGGTCCTCGACCTGCAGGGAGAATGCAATCGCCTTGGAACGCTGGTTCGAGGCTTCAAGGGCGGCTCCCACCGTCCCCGAGGTCATGATCGATTCAAACGAGAGGTTCTCGCCGATGTTGATACCGGAGACAACGATTGCGGGGTTGAGGTTCAGCGCGTAGAGGCCGATGATGACCGCATCGGTGGGTTTTCCGGCAACGGCATAAGCAGAAACGCCGCTGACTGTCACTTTGTTCACCCGGAGCGGTTCAAAGATGGAGATCGACCTGCCGACTGCGCTCTGCTGGGTAGCCGGTGCCACGATCGTGACATCGGCTATCGGCGCTAATGCCTCGTATGCCGCCATGATGCCGACAGAGTTGACCCCGTCATCGTTGGTCAGCAGGATCGCGGGTTTTTTGCTCATTGCTCATCTTCTTAGCCGCTTCCATCACAAATAGACACCGATCGGGAAGCGTAATAGGGCCCTGCGATCAACAGATCCGGCAATGAAAGTCCTCCTTGCCGAGTATGCGGTAACAAACGATCCTGCCCTTGCCCCGGAAGGCGCCGCAATGCTTGCGGTGCTCCGTGCGAGTTTTGAGCGGTGCGGGCATTCCGTCATCTCCCCGGAACCCGGCGATTTCGGCGCGGAGATCCGGCGGCTTGCCCCGTCCTGCGATGCCGGCCTTGTGATCGCCCCTGACCATCTCCTCTTCCGGTACACGATGTTTCTCGAACAGCTGACTGACAACCTCGGCTGCGGCAGTATGGCGGCTGCCATCTGCGCCAACAAGCTCAAAACCTCCGCCATCCTGAAGAACCACGGGATCGCCGTGCCCCCGGAAGCGACGTCCGGCACCCGGGTCATCAAGCCCGTCTCCGGCTGCGGGGCTGTCGGGGTGCGGCTTGCCGACGCTGATCCCGGTACAGGAGAGTTTGCCGAGCAGTACATCCCGGGTGAAACCCTTTCGGTGAGCCTTGTATGCAACCGGGTTGTCGGCGAAGCCTGCCTGAACTTTTCGGGAAGGCCGCCGGTCATCCTCGCGCTCAACCGGCAGCATATCGATCGGGCTCCCGACTGGGCTTTCCGGTATAACGGTGGCGAGACCCCGGTCGATCACCCGCGCCGCGACGAGATCGTGGATGTTGCGGTCAAAGCAGCGACCGTTCTTGGCTGCCAGGGGTACTGCGGCGTGGATGTCATTGTCGCGGACAAGGTGTATGTCGTCGATGTCAATGCCCGCATGACGACAAGCATTGTCGGGATAGCGGCCTGCATGCAGGAAGAGATCGCGGATATCCTTGTTGCCGCATCGCACGGGCAGGCGCCGGAGACCGTCCATTGCACCGGAAGGGTACGGTTCGGCGCGGACGGGAAGGTTACTCCCGTATGATCGGGATCGATATCGGCGGGGCGAACCTCAAGGTTGCCGATGAGTCCGGGATCCATAGTTACTACTGCCCGCTCTACGAAGGGGCGCCGCTCGCCCGGCTGCTCATGCAGCACCGGTCCGGTGCTTCCGATCCGGCAGCGGTTGTTATGAGCGGCGAACTTGCCGACTGTTTTACGGATAAGACGGAAGGGATCTGGTTCATCGTCGATACGGTCCGCGGAGTATTTCCCGGCGCGATCTTTTACGGCACCGATGCAGCGTTCCATAACGGTCCCGTCCCGGAGCTTGCCGCGGCAAACTGGCTTGCCGCCGCGGATTTTTTACAGGACCGGTACCCGGACGCCATTCTCGTTGACTGCGGGAGCACGACAACCGACATCGTCCCGCTCACGCATTTCGAGGACCTTAAGGGACTTACCGATCTTATGCGCCTGAAGCGGGGGTACCTGCTCTATACCGGCATGCTGCGGACGACGCTTCCCGCAGTTTTGCAGACCGTCACCATTGGCGGAACGGAGGTCCCGGTCAGCGCCGAGTACTTCGCAATTGCTGCCGACGCCCATCTCGTCCTTGGCACCATCGATGCAGGGATGTACAGCTGCGATACGCCGGATAAAAAAGAGAAGACGGTGACTGCTTCCTTACGCCGGCTCGCCCGCGTGGTCTGCTCGGACCTTGCTGAAATCGGTAACGGGAATGCCCTGTCGATCGCAGGGCAGTTCCGAACTGCCCAGCTGGCGAGCATCCGGAGAAAAGTCCGGGCGGTAATGGACTCTTCCGGGGCGTCCCGGATCATTACCGCCGGGATCGGTTCTGCATATCTCGCAAATGAACTCGGCGGAACCGATCTCTCTCGCGATCTCGGGCCGGAAGCGGAAGCGCTTCCTGCCGTTGCGGTGCGGGAAGTGGCGCTCCGGAAGATCCGCCCTGCGACAAAACAGCAACCCGGGCACGGAACGAGGTGACCGGGTATGCAGCGCTCATGGATCCTTGCGCTCGCCCTCCCCTCTTTGCCGGCTCCTTACTGCTCTCTGCCGTGTTCTGGCTCGCCGGCATCCCGTTTTTTGTGGCCTTCCTCCTTATTCCCATCATCCCGTTTCTCTCCCGGCCCCGGCAGGTGAAGTGCTGCCCGGCCTGCGGATGGGAAACCACAGGCAGCGAGCGCTTCTGCCCCTACGATGCCACTCCCCTTTGTGACGCTGACAGAAAGCGTTGAGAGCGCGAGGATCGACTGCGGGATCGGGAACCCGTATAACGGGATGATCGGGAACGGCCGGACGGGGAGCGCCGCATAGTGCCGGCACTGCATCCGGCTCAGCGGGCTGCCAATCGCCCTGAGGTTGCGCGCCCCGCGACCGTACCCGTACGCTTGGGAGAACGCGATGCAGAGATCGACGATCGGCGACCCGATACGCGTGCCCGGGTAGAACGGTTCGTCGGCATGCACGATTGCACCGCAGGACCGGCACCGGAACCGTTTTACAGTAACCGTGATCGTCTTTATGCCGTTCTCATCGAGAATGCGGGCGAACTGCCGTACTATCGTATCATATCCCGAGACCGATCCCCCGCAGACCGGGCATGACTCGCAGTGATCGAAGACCATCCTGTCGGGGATCACAAGGGCACCCTGCACAAGCACGGCAAGCATCGGGGGGATGACCGGGGATCTCAAAGGGCCGGCCTCGCGGCAATCCCGGGATGTCCGATCCGGGCGTATATGGATTGATCCCTGCGCTTCATCAGGCGACCTGCCCCCGGTCTCCCGGACCGGCCGTCCCGGATCGCTTCTTCCGGAACCGTCCGGCCGGGCGTTTCATCGGGCGCACGTTCACCTGTTCCAGTTCTCCCTGCGCAAAATCGAACCGGGCCTTGATGGTCGGGGGCAGATCCTGCTCCCCGATAGGGACAAACCCGTACCCCGCATAAAACCCGGTGAGTTCCAGCACCGAATGCATGTACAGTGTGTCATGCTGGCAGGCTTCGATGAGGGCATCCATGACAAGCCTTGCATACCCGTGCCCCCGCCTGTCAGCGGGCGTAAAGACGGCGTCCACCTCGTATCCGTCAGGATGCCGCCGGCACCGGGCAAGGCTGACCAGATCATCGCCGGAAAAAACCCCGAAGATCCGGTCACGGTCCGGATCGCCATGTGTCTGGTGGTACGGGATCCAGACAGTATTTGCAAGCACGAATTCATCAGCCCGGAGCTCCCGGGAAAATGCCGGTGCCGTCATAGGATCCGGTACCTCTCCCGTGGCACGTGCAGGACGAAGCGCGCCCCGCTCCCGTACGTCCCTGTCTCCCGCAGGGAGATTCCGGTTACGCCGAGGATCTGCCGGTCGACAAAGAGGCCGAGTCCCCCGTGGGACATCGCGCCGTAATCAAATATCGATTCTTTTTCGCTGTCAGGGATCCCCCGGCCATCGTCCTCGACAATGATCTCGACCCCGTCGTCAAGCAGGTGGTACGTTACAACAACCTCGGTCGTTGTCCCGCCGTACCGGATAGCGTTGTCGATCAGGTTGAAGAAGACCTCGCCGATATGGTTTTCTGCATAGATCTCCAGCCGTTCCGTCCACGCCCGGACACTCACGTCCCCGGTCCTCTGCCGTGACACTACGTCTTCGATGACCCGCTGGACAGGGTACCATGCCGGCGGTTCCAACCCGAGATCCTGGAACGAGGCTGCAAGTTCGAGCCGTCGCTTCAGGGAATGCACAATATTTTCGAGCCGGGTGAAGATGCCGGCCGCTGCCGGTCCGGCGGGGGGTATGCGCTTTCCCTCATCAAGGATACCTTCCGCATCCGCAATCTTCTGCATCAGATCGTTCCGCATCAGGAGGGAGAGGAGGTTGAGTTCCGCGTTCGCGTTCTTTAACGCTGCCTCCGTGTTCTTCTGGTTCGTGATGTCGATGACCGTGATGATGGATGTTTTTGTATCGACCTTCCCGGCCGACACAAGGACATTGACCGGGCTCCCGTCGGCTTTCTTCCACGTTGCCTCATAGGCATAGCATACCCCGTCGCGCCGGACCCGGGAAGCGAAATCCTTCCGGGTTTCCACATCGTCCCAGAACATGGCGATCGGACGGCCATTGAGGGCACCGGGTTCCGTCTTCAGGGTTTTTTCCAGCCGGTAGTTTGCCTCCCCGATGATAACCCCGCTTTCGCCAACGACAACCTGCGCCGCCCCGGCTTCGGCATTATCGAAGAGCGCACGGTACCGTTCTTTCTGTTCCACGATGTTGACCGACAAAAACGCGATGATCCAGCCGATCATCACCATGACAAGGGCGCGCGAGCCCCCGGAGATGAGGGCTCCTGCATCGCCGCCCGCAAAAAGGACCAGCATCAGGAAGTAGGCAAGGCTTATGCAGGCTGCAAATGCGACACCCTTCTTCGGGAACCGGTACGAGGCAAGGATGATTGGCACGTAGAGAAGGTGGGGGAGGACGATGGTAACGCCAAACAGAATCCCAAAAAAGTTTGCAGAAAGCGTCCCTGCACTGGTGATGAGGATGAGAAGGAGCCAGATCTTCTCTTTCCGGAACGTCTCTCTGATTCCTGCAAGCATCATCAGGATTTCTGTCACCGGGAACTTTTAAATTAATTCCGCTTGGGATTTTTTTAAAGGAGTAACCGGCATTCCCTGCTCATGCTGTCATTTCCATTTGAACATCGGGAACATCGGTTTCAACGGGTCAAAGTTGCCTTCGATGGCATTTAAGTTGAAAGTCCGGGAGAATGCCGCGCCCTTCTCGTTTTCGAATGTCACAGCGACTTTCACGTTCTCGATCATCGACGGCACCTGGTACTCGAACCGGGCCTCCTCTGCAAGCGAAGGGAGATCGAACTCGATGTTAAGCGGAACGAGTGCCGCATGGATCTTCAATGCCGCTGCGTTCCCGGAATTCCGGAGGATCACCGCTTTGGCGTCTTCGCGGAGCTCCGCAACGATATCCGGGTAGAACCGGGTGTCGGCCATCATCATGAGGGTCATGACGATGACAACGAGGAATATGAAGACGATGCCGGCAAGGTAGATATCGACAAAAAAATACGCTGCAAGCGTGACGAGCAGGCCGGCAACCGCGATCGCTGCCACTTTCTGGTCCATAGTACTCCATTGCCTGCCGGGCATTTTTGTTTAACGGTTTTAAACGGCCTTTCCTGTTGTCCCGGATGCCGTTTGCGTTTCCGGAACTATCCTGCATATACACTGCATGTACCCTGCAACAAAACATCCTGCATACAAAAATAGTATCCGGAGATATAGTATCCGGAGATCCCATGCTGGAAAATCCCTGCCGGAGACCTTTGTCAGGAGATCCCGGGCAGGCGGTGAAGCCGTGCGATCCTCCCGATCCGGTCCCGGATTGCTTCCGGTGGAGCGGGAGGCGTGTTATCCGGGACACGGCCTTCAAGCCCATCGAAGATTGCGCGGATCGCCGCCGGGTGGGAGGGGCCATACCCGCCTTCGAGAACAAGGGCGAGCGGGGCATCCGACGATCTCCGGATCATGCCGGCAAGAAGCCCGGTATCGGCCGGTGCAAGGTTCATGTTCCCGACCGGGTCATCGGCAAGCATGTCCTGGCCGGCCGAGATGACGATGAGATCCGGCCGGAACCTCACGAGCGAGGGAACGACGATGCTGGAAAAGGCGCAGGAGTATTCGGCAACACCTGAACGGCGCGGCAGTGGCACGTTGACATTGCAGCCGGTTCCTTTGCCGGTGCCGGTCTCCTCAGCCGCGCCGGTGTGGGGGAACGCATCCTCCTGGTGAACGGAACAATACAGGACCCGGTCGCTTGTATAGAAGATATTCTGCGTGCCGTTGCCATGGTGGGCGTCCCAGTCGACGATTGCCACCCGGTCCACCGCGGTGAGGGCATGGCCGGCAGCGACCGCCGCGTTGTTGAGCAGGCAGAATCCCATCGCGTTGTCGGCATCGGCATGGTGGCCGGGTGGGCGCACGAGTGCAAAGCAGCATTCACCGGAGAGCGCCCGTTCAACCGCATCGACCGCGGAACCTGCGGCATATGTGGCAACTTCATAGGAGCAGGGATTGATGTAGGTGTTGGGATCGATGTATCCCGCAACAAACTGGTTCTGCTCAAGGTACCCGCCGGTTGTCGTGTAATCGTCAAGGAAACAGAAATCTTCATTCTTCCTGCACTGCCGTTCGAGCCATGCAAGGTATCCCGGCGCGTGCACGCGGACGAGATCCCCGCGGGATGCGGCAACGGGATCGTGGATCCGGACATTTTGCGGCAGGCCGGCCCGGATCGAGACAAGCCGGGCATGGCATTCGGCATGTCCGGAACGATCATGGTTCCCAAATACCGGGCCTATGATGGCAGAACAGGTCATCGGGCTTCTCCTACTACCCACATTCTTGTCCGGGGATATGAAGATACCGGCTATGGAGGCATGGCCGGACTACCGGCGCTGCATGACGCAGGCGCCCCCCAAACCAGCCGGTTTCCGCCCCTGCCCGACCGGTGCGCGCCCTGCCGGAATCCGGCACTGTACCGCAGTTTTTTCGCGCCGTAGTATGAAATTTTGCAGAATTTTTTTTACGGATTCCTGACAGCCGCAGAAGAGTTAACCACATGTACTTCATTTTTCTGCCCGTTCAAGTACCGGATTACGGATATTTTGAGCCGGATCCGGGAACAATCCGAAAATTATTAATAACTAGGCACAAGAATGTTCAATGACCTATATCGAACTGATTTAATATGTTATTGGTATAGGTGGACGTTTCAGAGGTGTGTAAAAAAATGGTGTTTCATGCTCCAGTAGCAATTGTTGCAAAGGCTGGGGACGCAGGTAAGTACAAGACCTCGCTCCCGGCGTGGAACATGGTTGTACGTGGATTCATGTCCGGTGCGTACATCGCAATGGGTGCAGCCCTCGCAACAGTCTGCAGTACAGGCATTGCATATTCAGCAGATGCAATTAAGGCCGGCGCAATTGCCGGTGGATTCGCATCAGCAGGTATGGCCCAGCTTGTTCTGGGAGCGGTGTTCCCGGTTGGGCTTATCATCACCGTCCTTACGGGCGCTGAGCTCTTCACCGGTGACGCAATGCTCGCCCCGATGGCAGCATTCATCCACAAGATCAGCTGGGCAGCAGTTCTCCAGCTCTGGGTCCTTGTCTACATCGGCAACTTCATCGGCTCAATCACATGGGCATACATCATGGCAAACGGCCCGTATGTCAACTTCGATGCAGCAGGTGTCGCAACCATCACTGCGTTCGGCAGCCGTGCAATTGCCATCATGGGAGCAAAGACCGGGTATGTCGGCATGATGGGCTTCTACTCAGCCTTCCTCAAGGGTATTGGCTGCAACTGGCTCGTCAACCTCGCTATTCTGCTCGGTATCTGTGCTGACGATGCAGCAGGCAAGTTCTTCGGTATCTGGTTCCCGATCATGGCCTTCGTTTCGAGCGGCCTTGAACACTCGGTTGCAAACATGTACTTCATCCCCGCCGGTATCATGACCGCGGGCGTCACCAACACCGCCACTACCGTGAACTGGATCAACATGTGGACGATCAACCTCATCCCGGTTACCCTCGGTAACATTGTCGGAGGATTGTTCTTCGTCGGCGTCATCTACTGGGTTGCGTTCCGGAAAGAGATCGCAGCACTGAAGTAGATTAACAATCAATAATTTTTCCGATGAAGATCGGAAATGTCGAAATAAAGATCTCAATCATCACGATTGCGGTGTTTGTGATCTTTACCATTCTTATCATTATTGCCTCTGTTCTCAACGCGGATTTCAGGGGACAGCTGTTCTGGATTATTCCGGCGCTTATCATGCTGCTTGTGATTCCTGTCGCGCTCAACTACATGAGCCGGAAACAGTACCAGGATCTCGAACCGCAGTACCGTGAGAAGGCAAAGACTGTCCGGGTGCGGCTGATCAATGAGAGCATGCTCGGGCAGATCGTCCGGATCGAAGGGGTCGTTGAACAGGTCCATTTCCAGTTCCTCAACCGTCCGTCCTACTATGTCGCGGACCGGTCCGGCGGGATTTCGGCGAAGATGTTCACGAGCCCGGATGAGAATATCAAAAAGGGCGATATTGTCGAAGTGCTGGGCCAGGTCATGCACCGGTTTGTCATGATGGGCGATCCGGTCATCAACTGCGTCTCGATCAGGAAGATCGACAAGAAGATCGTGGCAAAGAAGAAGGAAGACTAAAACTCCCCCGTCTCCTGCCCCCTTTTTCCTTCCGCAGATCATCGTTTCTCCGGCGCAGGCATATCGGACAATGTCCGTATTTTCTCTCCGCTGCTGTGCCAGAAATGCCGCCGTCCGGCAGGTTTTTCCAGCGGTACTGGCGTACCGGTATCCATCCGTTACCTTCTTATAAAACAACCAAGAGATGATCAGTCTGAGGCGAACCATGAAGAAAGGTTTCAATGCCAACATCGAGAAAGAGACGCTTGAAAACACCGATTTCCGCCGTGTCCTGTACACGGGAAAGTACAGCCAGCTCGTGCTCATGTGCTTAAAGCCGAAGGAAGAGATCGGCATGGAGACGCACGATACCGTCGACCAGTTCTTCCGGTTCGAAGAGGGGGAGGGCCTTGTTTTTATCGACAATGCGAAGTACGAGGTGAAAGACGGGAGTGCCGTGATTGTCCCTTCCGGCGCAAAGCACAATGTTGTCAACACGTCAGCGAAAAAGCCCCTGAAACTCTACACGATCTACTCCCCGCCCGAGCACATCGACAAGACGCTCCGGAAGACGAAGCAGGAAGCGCTCGACCGGCCGGAAGAGTACGACGGGAAGCCGACCGAGAAGTAACCGGCTCTCTTAATTTTCCTGATTTTTCCAGGCATTACACCTTGTCGCGACTGCAGCGGTCCGTTATTATCCGGCAGGTTCAATCCCTCTCCTTTGCCAGCTGCCCTTCTGCCGCCCGGAGTCTCTCCCGCAGGTGCCGGCGCTGGAGCGCCACCCCGGCCTGCCGGATGAATGCCTCGACGGTCTCACGGTTCCCGATATCATCGTCATCGATGTACCACAGGCTGATGTTCCCGTACAGGCCCATGCGGCACGTGCATCCCATAGCATAGGTATTTCCAATCGAGAGACGCTCCTGCATCTCATTGCACATCTGCTCCGGAAACATCCGGTAGGTCTGGTAGAAAAGATCACCCGGGCCCTTGACAAGGACGCCCTGTTGGAAGACGGAAAACACTTCAGGTGCCTTTATTAGGGAGACGTCTTCACTCAGAAATCGTCCGAACTTTTCAAACGCCATCTTAAACCAGTCCATATCCCCGGCAAATGCCTGCATGCGGGTAGACCGGGTCTCCGGGTTGATTGACGCTACGACGACACGGGCTTTTGGTTCGAGTTCTGCAAGGCTGTCAGCGATATACTGGTAGATGTTCTCGTCATCTCCCATATCGGCAAACCAGGCCGATGTCCGGGCGAGGAATTCAAGGTTCCTGATATAGTGTGCAATTCTTTCTTCTGCCGTTTTTCTGTCCGTTATGTCTTCGATGATGAAGGTTGCGCCAAGGTTCCCGTCTTCAAAGGTTGTCGGCACCAGCCTGACCCGGAAATGGCGTGGTTCCCCGTTGATAACGCAGTTTGTTTCAGAGATCGTTTCACCGGCAGGTTTCCCGGTTTTTGCGGGTCCCGGGACCGGAAGGCTTTGGAAGAACGGGTGATCGATACCGGTTATTGTTTTACCGACAAGGTTCTCCCGTGCCACGTTGAGAAGCGCAAGAACCGGTTCGTTTACCTGGACAAGGGTCTGCTCTTCATTGACCACGATAACAAAATCCGATGAGAATTCGAGCATGGCGGAGATCGGGACCCGGTTTGCAAGGAAATAGACTTTGGTCGGGCCAACTTCCCGCATCTCCACCTGGCCGGAGATAAGGAGGAGATCGAGATACTTTGCAACAAGGTTCCGGTTCATTTTCGTCTTTAATGCAAGATCGGTGATCGTCAGTCCCCGTGATTTCCCCAAAAGGCACTGCCTGATTTTATCTGCCCGCTGCTGATCGAGGACTGCCATATCCGATGTGAAGGATGTTATCATGGCTTATTAAAACCGTTTTCATTTGAGGCCGG
>CAZNLI010000031.1:16726-18453 GCA_964574125.1 uncultured Methanoregula sp. | reverse complement strand
CAAGGTCGTACATAACCGGGGTCTCGACCGGCGTTCCGCCGTACTCGAGCACGATCCGGAGCACGTAATCGGCGAGGAGGTCGCGGAGGAGTTTTCCCTTGGGCATCCAGCGCAGGCACCCGACATCGCTTGCCGGTTCGTAGTCGACGAGCTCCTTGCTCCGCATCAGTTCGACATGGGCAGGCTCGCCGCCGACCGGTACCGCGATGCCCAGCTCCTTCTTCACGAGGCAGCCAAACGGCGTGTCGTTGAGGTACTCCTTGTAGTCATGTCTCTTCCCGTCAGGGGTTAAGACAAACCAGTCGTGCGTGACCTCCTTCTTCCCTTTCTTTTTTACTTCCCCTTCCTCTTCGCCGGGCACGATCGTCCTGGAGAGCTCGGAGAGCGGGTGGCCCTTGCAGGAGAGCCGGAAGGATTTGTACCAGCCGAACGGCGCCCGCTTGACCGTGAATCCTTCCGCTTCGAGTTCGGTCTTGAGCGACTTTAAGACCGCTACCGCAAAGTCCGGAGAGGCAAGGTCGCTGCTTAAGTGGGCATAGGGGTAGACAACGATGTTCTCCACGTGCACTTCGTCGGCAACCTTGTCGATCTCGGCAACGGCCTGCATGACGACATTTTCAGGGTCCTCTTCATCGATCGATTCGACCGCACAGAAGACGGTGAGGGCCTCCTTGACGGAGTCGGAAAGCGCTGCATCCCCCTCCTCCTCGGCCATCTTGGTCTTTTTCTTGGCTTCGTATTCGATATAATCTGAATGTATCAGAAGAAGTCGCATGATGCATCTCCGGTTTTTTAACCGTTCATCCGTATACAATGAGAGCTGAAGGTATATAGGACTATCATGATTTCATTCTCCAGTACCGATGAATAAGAACCGACGGGACCTCGCCCGATCGCTTCAGGATTTCAAACAGCGGATGGTACGGACAGGTACCCGGACAGGGGTTGTGGCTTTCCTGTCTGACACCCTGTACTGACCGGTGAGTCTTGTTCGTGGACATATAGATACCCGGGGTGTGTCTCTTCACCCCCGGACAGGGATCGCCCGGCCGCCTCATCCGGGTCTTTTTGGGCTGGCCGGTTCAATACGATAACCGGTTCCTGAACCGCCGCGGGAAAGACGACGTCAATTTTCTCTGCGGATGTGAGGGCCCCGGGGTCCCGCCATTATATATTGATTCCGTGATTCCGGGGATACCGTATTCCAACAGCGTTGTAATAAAAACCCGGTCTTTAAAAGTTCTGATACATGTTTATGACGTCGCCTGAGATATCCCGGTTTTTCCCGGTTCTGCCAAAAATCCGGAAAAATCCGGCCCGGGACCACGACCGGAAAACCGGGCCGTGACGGATCAGTATATCCGGAACGGCGAGAGCCCCCCGCACTCACCCCGGATCTCAGGTTGTATCCGACAATTCAGGTTTTTTCCGACAATTCAGGCTGTATCCGACAATCTGCGTAAGAGGAAATCCCCCGACGCAATCCCTGCGGATCTGGATCATGCATGATACGGAAGCAAAAAGTACGGAAGCGGAGAGCGCATATCCCCGGCATGGTTTCCGGCCAGCGGAAAAATCCCCCGCCAGCCGGATTTTTCCGGAATCCTCCGGCGTGGGAAACGCGAGCGGTCTCCATCAGTTAAACCGGGAAATGAACCGGGAAATCGCAAATACGTTAACCAATAAAAATTATATCCGACATAAAGTTATCGGATGCAATGCATCGG
>CAZNLI010000031.1:0-16626 GCA_964574125.1 uncultured Methanoregula sp. | reverse complement strand
GCATGACAACAACAACACCGGTCGGTCCTCTTATATCGGCTCACAGACAAACACGGTGAAATGGACATATGCAACTGGAGCAAGTATTTCATATTCTAGTGCAACCATTGGCTCTGATGGTACGATCTACATTGGAAGTGTTGATGGCAATTTCTATGCAATAAATCCCGATGGGACAAAAAAATGGTCTTATGCAACGGGTGTTGTGCACTCCACTGCAGCCATTGGATCTGATGGCACCATATATATCGGAAGTGATAGCGGTCTTTTTGCATTGAATCCGGAGGGTATGTTCAAATGGTCCTATACAACAGGAGCCGTATATGGGTCCCCTGCCATCGGATCGGATGGAACCATTTATTTCGGGAGTTATGACAAGAAGATCTATGCGCTGAATTCCGATGGAACGTTCAAATGGTCATATACCACGGGGAATTATGTATATTCCGATCCGGCAATCGGAACAGATGGGACGATATATGTCGCAAGCAGAGACAACAAGATCTATGCGCTGAATTCCGATGGAACGTTCAAATGGTCATACCTCACGGGAGGAACAATATGGGGATCCCCCTCTATCGGAATGGATGGAACCATCTATTGCGGAAGTAATGATAAGAAAGTCTATGCACTGAATCCGGATGGCACGTTTAAATGGTCGTATACTGCAGGGGGTTACGTACAGGGAACCCCGGCAGTTGGAACTAATGGGACGATATATTTCGGAACTTATAATGACAAGAAAGTCTATGCATTGAATCCGGATGGCACATTCAAATGGTCGTATACTGCAGGGGGTTATGTAACTAATTACCATAATTCTGCAGTAATCGGGGCTGACGGTACTATTTATATCGGAGCATATGGTGACAACAATGTTTATGCATTGAATCCAGATGGCACGTTGAAATGGTCGTATGCCGCTGGAGGAAAGTTTATAAATACACCAGCGATCGGACCTGACGGAACGGTCTACATCGGTAATTACGATTCAAAGTTATATGCATTCGCGGGTGTGCTGGATTATTCCGCTGACAAGACCAGCGGGGGAGCCCCCCTGGCGGTGCAGTTCACCGGCACATCGTCCCTGTCCATAACCTCGTGGCACTGGGACTTCGGAGATGGTACGACATCGGACGAGCAGAACCCGTCGCATACCTATTCTTCAACCGGATTCTACACGGTCAAATTAACGGCAACAAACAGCGATGGCACGGTCTATTATCACATCATGCCTAACTACATCAAAGTGTATTCTCCCCCGGTTGCCGGATTCACGGCAAGTGTGACATCAGGAATAACCCCGCTTTCCGTCACGTTCAACGATCAGTCAACTGGTGAACCAACATCCTGGCATTGGGACTTCGGAGACGGTACGACATCTGACGAGCAGAACCCGACCCACACGTACACCACCACGGGATCTTCGACTGTAAAGTATACTGTCTACCTGACTGCAACAAATCCCGTGGGCAGTAACACAACGAGTTCGACAGACTATATCACGCTCTACTCAAACCTGCCTGAGGTATCGTTCACCGCAACCCCGAGGATCGGCACGACCGCACCCCTGACAGTTCAGTTCCACGATACCTCCACCCTTCAGCCGATCGCATGGCTCTGGGACTTCGGTGACGGGAGCAGTGAAAATGCAACCATGCAGAACCCGGTCCATACGTATGCGACTGCCGGCACCTACACGGTCAACCTAACAGCAACCAATACCGTTGGTTCGAGTACCGGATCAAGACCCGGATTCATCACTTTCGCAACGCCCGGACTTCTCCCCAATAACCGGCACATCTTCATCAACGTTGCCAATGATGCCGGGGTGAAGTATGATTCGGATGGCGCTACCTATGGCGGACCATCCAACACCTATTACATCAAGGCAGACGGTGGCGGGATGAATGCACTGAGTTTTGATCAGCTCACCACCACGACGAATACCTCCGGCACATTCAATGTCATAGACGGGGGGGGTTCAGGAGGGAGTCAGGAGTTTATCATCCTGATCGCGGTGCAGGGCCCGATACCCGATGACTTTTCAGCCACCCTCCGTTCGAATGGAGATGATACCCAAACGGGCACTTATGTCACGGGTGCGGTGAATGAGACCTTCACGAAGGATGATTTCTATTACGGACCGCACATCTACAGACCCGGGCCGGGCACACTCGGCGTCTGGTCGTTACCCCTCTATTACGATCAGAACACCAGCGACCCGTCAACCGCCTCGTACTTTGCGTTCGTCGATCTGAACGTTGGAGGCAGATCAGCGAATGTTGAATTCAGCTTCAATAACCTGACCACGATCGCCTCATTCAGTTTCTATGCCTGGAGATCCGGAGGAAACCAGGGGCAGGGCATATCCTGGACAAACAACCCCGGCACGAGTGGTTACATGGTCATCGGTATCCCCGATGCCCCGATCGCAGATTTCACTTCCAGTACTAACAACGCAGATATCCTCTCCCCGGTCCAGTTCACCGATACTTCGGTAAACGTCCCGCAATCCTGGTTCTGGGAGTTTGGTGACGGTGCCACCTCAGCCGAACAGAACCCCGTCCATACCTATGCTGCACCGGGTACCTACACTGTGAACCTCACGGTAACAAATTATAAGGGCACGGACACGATAACAAAGACCGGGTACGTCACCAAGATCAGTCCATCGGTCCCGGTCGTAGATTTTTCAACGAATGTTACCTCCGGGGTTTCCCCTGTCCCGGTCCAGTTCACCGACCAATCGACTGGCCTCATCTTCTCCTGGCTCTGGGACTTCGGGGACGGCACCACCTCGACTGAACAGAACCCTCTCCATTGGTATGCACCTGGGACGTATTCGGTAAATCTTAAGGTAACAAACAGTGGCGGTAGCAACAGCACATTAAAAACTAGTTACATCACGGTGACTTCGAACGGGAGGACCAACCAGTTCAGGAATCCGGGATTTGAGACCGGAACACTGGATAACTGGTCCAAAAGCTCTGATATTTCCCTGTTGTCAAGTACCTCACATACAGGTAGCTATGCGGTTTTTACATCTAATGATCCCTATGCTTCAGAGTTTGTCGAGCAGTATGTTGATCTGACAAGTGCGACAAATATTTCATTCTGGGGATATATCCCTGCCACAAGTTCTTCAATATTTTACCTGTATATCGATGGCGCTAATGTATGGTCAACAACTCCTGCTACTTCATGGACACAATATACTATTCCGGTTTCTGGCTATTCTGGCGTCCACCTTGTGAGAGTGACATATTATCATCACTATCAAATAGCACCAGCCTACCTCGACGACTTCTGCGCCGGCTCCGGCGACACATGCGGTAGTGGCGACACACCTGCCGACCTACCGGTCGCCTCCTTCACCGCATCGCCAACCTCCGGCCCGGTCCCGCTGACCGTCACCTTCACCGACACCTCGACCGGCTCGCCGGTCTCGTGGGCATGGGACTTCGACGGCGACGATAGTCCGGACAGCAACGACCAGAACCCGTCCTACAACTTCACGACAGCGGGCACGTACCCGGTGAAGCTGACCGTGACCGACGCTTCGGGCGCAACGGACGACGAGATCCAGACCATCACGGTCGGCGAGGATGGCCCGACACCGGTCCCGGAGTTTCCGGTCGTCGCGTTCCCGGTCATGGTGATCTCGGCGCTCGCGTTCCTCGCAATGGTATACAGGAAAGTGGATCAGGAGATCCCGTAATGTATCCGGGAAACTAACGCCATCTCTTTTCATTCTTTTTACTGCCGGCACCTGGGTATATGGATGGCCGGCCTGAAAATACAGGTTAACACTCCCGGTAAATAAATGACGGAGCGCATACACGGGAACTGTTTCAGGACTGTTCCCGCCAGTTTCACGCCAGTTAATAAAAAAACATTTACATTGCAAATAAATTTAACTGTCGCCATGCACCGGCGCTTTGCATTAATTTATTTTTATTTTTATCATAGTCGCAGTTATTGGAATATTCTGTCAATGGAATACGGGGAAAGCACAAGCAAAGTAGCTTTAGTTTTTCCCAAAATCCCAGAATCAGGTTCCGGCAAGAATATTTCAAATGAAAGGCGATGAAAAAGATGAGATCAGACAATTATTTCTTTTCATATCGGGGCAGGAAGATTATCCTTGCCGCCCTGCTTCTGGTAATGATTGCGGTTGTGCCGGTGGTGGCAGAGGTCAACGAGCTGAAATATTCGACATATTTTGGCGGATCGGGCCAGGGATTGATTTACGGAATATCTCTTGATTCGTCAAAAAATATCTACATATGCGGCAAAACGAACGGTGGTCTGCCTATCGTTAATGGTTACCAGTCAACCTACGGTGGCAGTACCGATGCATACGTTGCCAAACTCAGTCCAGACGGCTCGACGATCCTCTTCTCAACGTATCTCGGCGGGAGCGGGTTAGACCAGGCGAATGGGATTGCGCTCGATCCATCGGGAAATATCTATATAACCGGGACGACGAAGTCCACGAACTTCCCGATCAGGAACCCGCTCCAAGCATCGCGAGCCGGGACAGGCGATTCGTCTGCTGATGCGTTCGTTACAAAATTGGATCCGACAGGATCGGTGATTTACTCCACGTACCTTGGAGGAACAGGGACCTCTGACTGGGGATGGGCGATTTCTGCTGATTCTTCCGGGGATGCATATATTACCGGTTTAACAAATTCGGCCGATTTCCCGGTCATTAATGCTGCCCAGTCTGTTTCTGGAGGGGGCGTGGATACGTTTGTCACCAAGATCAATCCCGATGGCTCTGCATATGGGTATTCCACGTACCTGGGCGGATCTGGTACCGATGGCTCCTCGAGCTATACCATGCGGATCAAATCTGATTCTGCCGGCGATGCCTATGTCGCAGGGTATACTACATCAACCAATTTCCCGGTCCTCAATGCCATCCAATCGGTCAGTGGTGGAGGAAATGACGCCTTTATCGCAAAATATAGTTCTTCCGGATCAAAGGTATATGCAACCTATCTGGGAGGAAGTTCGCTTGAACGCGCGACAGGAATCGCAATCGATGATCAGGGTGCGGCATACGTTACCGGGTATGTCACGTCCTCAAATTTCCCGGTGACGTCGGGGGCATACCAGCCAGCCATATCGGGAACGCAGGATTATTTCATCAGTAAAATCAATCCCAGCGGAAGTTCACTGGAATATTCTACGTACCTGGGAGGACCCGCTAATTATGATTACGGAGGTATGGGAATTGCCGTGGATTCCGATCATAATGCCTATGTTATCGGCCAGGTATCCACAACCACAACCTTCCCTCTGGTAGACGCACTACAATCAACGTTTGGTGGCGGCCCGGCGGACTTTACCGTTTCGAAGCTAAACCCCCAGGGTTCTGCGCTGCTCTTCTCGACCTATCTAGGAGGTTCGGCATCAGACGTTCCTTATGACATTACTGTAGACAATAACGGAATAATGTACGTGGCTGGTGGCACAGGATCGACTAATTTCCCCTTGAAGAACCCGTTACAATCGTCAATTACTTCAGGTGGGTGGACAGGCGCCTTAACAATCATCGGAGCACCAGTAACTACACCGATTGCCAACTTCACCGCAACGCCTCTCTCCGGCCCGGCACCGCTGACCGTCCAGTTCACGGACGCCTCGACCAGCAACGCCCCGCTGACGTATGAGTGGGACTTCGACAGTGACGGGAACGTGGACAGCACGGATCCAAGCCCGGAGTTCACGTACAATGATCCCGGGACCTATAATGTCAGCCTCACGGCGATCAACTCCGCGGGCAGCGACACCGAGCTCAAGGAAAAGTACATCACGGTCGAGAAGGGCATAGCGGCACCAGAGTTCCCGGTCGTCGCGTTCCCGGTCATGGTGATCTCGGCGCTCGCGTTCCTCGCAATGGTATACAGGAAAGTGGATCAGGAAAGTCCCTGAAAGAGCGGGGACTCCTCCCAACCTTTTCCCCGGCATGAATGCCGGGAGGAAAGAAAAACCGGTTACGCTGATGATGCGGTGATGAAGACACCGTCATCGCTGAAGCGGCAGGATTGGAGGTGATACTTAAAAAAACGAGAGAATTAAGAGAGAGCCTCAGAAAAGCATGGGGCCGCGAATACGCCAGCGGGAAAACACAGTTTCAATATCAGATGCGGTGTCCGGTCATGATTGGCCGGATGACTATTGTTTTTAGAGATTACGAAATTTGGACCACCCCTACAATTCATAATAAACGTGATCGCCGGAAATTTATATGAGGCTTTATCGCCTCTTCCTCTCAATACGAGAATCCCCGCCCAGCGCGTCTCCCGCGAAGCCTGATGGCTTCTTGAATCAATCGCCGCTGAAGCAACGACCGGTCCTCGTCAGGGCTCAAGGCGGGCAGATGGTTCAAACATCATACCGCAATTCACTATCCGGGACGGGTAACCGGTAGTGATCCGGGAAGAGTGCAATGATCTATTCTGATACAGGTGCACATTCTGCGAATGACCCGGCGGTCGTTATTGCCGTGCCCATCCGGTGAAATGATCTGTCCTGATACAGGAGCACAATCCACAGCATTGCAGAGATCCTGCTGGTTTAATTTCTTCCATTTTTTTACGCAGAATTCCGGAAATTCTTTTAATCGTTTGGAAAATCCCGATTGGATACCGGATCCACGGCGACACTGGTAAAAAAAACGTCAGGGTATTCCTGTCACCTTTTCCGGTTCTCATGGTACCGGGAGAGCGTTGCCTGCGTCTGGTTCAGGTACTTCGCATCCGCTTTTTTAAAGTAGGGGTTCTCCGCCCGCTCGGTCGGGTAGAATACCAGCTGGCCGATTGGCATGCCGGCGTAGACCTTCACCGGCCGGGTATTCACGTTGCACATCTCCAGTGTGATGGTTCCCCGGAACCCTGCATCGATCCAGCCGCCGGTCTGGTGGAGCGTGACGCCGAGCCGGGCGATGCTGGACTTTCCCTCGATCGTTGCAACGATATTGTCGGGAAGGGTGACGGATTCGAGCGTCCGGGCAAGCACGAAATCCCCCGGCTTGATCACGAAAGAGTCTGCGGTCAGTTCGCGGGTCCCGGAACAGACCGTATCCGAAGAATAGGGATCGATGACTGCGTCGCCATTCTCGTACCAGACAAAATGGCTGCCGAGCCGGATATCGAGAGAGTTGGGCTGGATGAGCGACGGGTCGAACGGGTCGATGGAGAGAAAACCCCGCCGGATACGGTCGCGGATCTGCCAGTCAACGAGAATCATGGGATGGTAATGTGCTCTGATTGCAAATAAGAGAATCTTCCGGATTTTCGCGGGACGTTGAAAAATCAAAAAAAACTCAGGATTTTTTCCGGCCCGGTTTTTTTTAAGATACTGCCGGACCGTTGGTGTCTGCCGGGGTTCCTGCAACAGAGAACCGGATTTTTCGACAGTGGAGAAATGCTAATGGTTCGATCTATTTCATACCGGAATTGTGAAAATGCATGTTAACCGATCAAGGAAAAATAAACCTACGATAGACCCCGTCCAGTGCGCCGTTCGAAGGTCTGTTGACCTTCTCAAATCAGGTATCGACTGCGATACCTGATACCTCTCGGGGCGCACGGCGGGCAGTTCGGTTGATGAGGACCTGAAGATCTTCCAGTAAATACCCGTAGCCGTTTGGGATCCGGGGAAGCGTGACCCCTTACACAGCCTGCATGGCAGAGATCTCTCCGCCCAGTCCTCCGCCTGGATTCCCCGCACGAAACAAAGCCCGCTGAAGGCCCGGTTGTACCTCGTTTCCCCCGGCATACCACAACTGGGGGGTAACGATTCCGGAAAACTGGGGAACCGGGCCGGAAAAACCGGGCGTTCTCCGGCGGGAACCGGAGAGGTCATAATTAGCAACGTTACCGCGGCAGATTCTGCCAGCGATCGTGCTGCTGCCGGGGTCCGGGCCTTTTACGGCTCCCGGCCGGGCAGGTCATTGCCGAACATCTCCCCGTCCCCGCCCCCCGTCTCCCTGTCATTGTCCACGGCATCGGGATCGATATGCCACGTCGACCGGCGCAGGAGCCCGTGGAGGGTGCCCGCATCCCGGGCGGTGAGGTTTGCCCGGACAATCCCCCGCCCGGATTCCCCGCAGGAAACAAAGCCCGCTGAAGGCCCGGTTGTACCTCGTTTCCCCCGGCATACCACAACTGGGGGGTAACGATTCCGGAAAACTGGGGAACCGGGCCGGAAAAACCGGGCGTTCTCCGGCGGGAACCGGAGAGGTCATAATTAGCAACGTTACCGCGGCAGATTCTGCCAGCGATCGTGCTGCTGCCGGGGTCCGGGCCTTTTACGGCTCCCGGCCGGGCAGGTCATTGCCGAACATCTCCCCGTCCCCGCCCCCCGTCTCCCTGTCATTGTCCACGGCATCGGGATCGATATGCCACGTCGACCGGCGCAGGAGCCCGTGGAGGGTGCTCGCCTCCCGGGTGGTGAGGTTTGCCCGCCCGAGGACCCGCCGGATCAGGATCATCGTGTTATCCCGCTTGAAGCGCGGGTGGTGGATGACATCGAGATACCGGTCGATGTGCCGGTAGAGATGGCCCAGCTCGAACGGGCTCGCGAGCCGGTACTCCGGGAGGGGAAGATTGGAGAGCTCGTAGCAGACAACGCCGACAGCATGGGAGAGGTTGAGGATCGGGTACTCCGGCGATGACGGGATCGTGCAGATCATGTCGCTTCTCTTCACCTCTTCGTTATTGAGCCCCCAGTTCTCGCGCCCGAACAAGATCGAGATCCTCCCGTCTGCGTCTTTCACCCGTTCCCGGAGTTCCCGCGGGGAGTAGAACGGCATCCGCATGGAGTTGCAGACAGACTTGCTGACCGCGCCGGTCGTTGCGACAACGATATTGCTCCGGGCAAAAACATCCTCAATCGTGCAGACCTCTGCCCCGGCAAGCACGTCCTGCGCATGGGAAGCCCGAGCTTTCGCTTCGTTTCCCAGCGGGCAGGGATCGATGAGGACGAGGTGCAAAAACCCGAAGTTCTTCATCACCCGGGCTGCAAAACCGACATTACCTTCATAGAGGGGGGCAACAAGCACGATGTCGATTGCCGGCATAAAAAAATTACTGGACTGCGTCCACCGTTGCTTTCAGGACCGCCCCGCCTTTTTCGTACACGGCGTTTCCCACAACAATCGTGTCGGCATATTTCCCCATCTCGGCAGCCCGCTCGGCCGAGTTGATGCCACCGCCGTAATAAAGGACTGCCCGGTCAACCGCCTCCGAGGCCGCACGGACGGCTGCGGGGTTGCCATAAGTCCCGCTGTACTCGATATATACGATCGGGAAATGGAAGTACCGGTCGGCAACCTGCGTGTAGGCCGCAACATCGTCCGGCGCAAGGTTGCAGACGGCTTTTGTCACCCTGCCGACCGAGGAGTCCGGGTTGAGGACGATATAGGCTTCCTCTACAACCCGGTCCCACGCGATCCCGCGCCCCTGCTGCTGCACCCAGAGCCGGTGCTTTCCCACGATCCACTGGACATCGGTCGTGTTCATGACGCTTGGCACAAAGACGAGGTCGATTCCCTGCGTGAGCACGGCTTCCGGCCCGGCTGGTTCCATGACCAGCGGAAGACCGTAGGATTTTACCTGCTTAAGGAGCGCGGAAAGGTTCTCCTCTGTCACGTTCAGCGTCCCCGAGAGCATGAGCGCATCGGTGCCGCTCGCGGCAATGGCATCGATATCGCCTTCCCTGAGCTGTTTATCCGGATCGAGTTTTGTCACATGGACCCAGTCTTTCCATTTCATGAACAATCACGTGTATTGCCCATTGTATTGATCGTTTGAATCAATAAACTGCCGGTTCGGGAGGATCGTCATCTGTCATGCAAAGAACATCCTTAATGAGAACGGCCGATCAAGGATTTCAGAACTGAATGAGACTCAACGAGAAGATCCTGTTCTCCCTGCTCCTCCTGTTCGTCATCATTGTAGGAACTCTCGTTTTTTCTTTCTCTTTTTATCTCAAGGGGTACGAAAAACTTGACGAGAAGGAGGCGACATCCTCCCTGCACAACGCCCTGCAGTCCCTCAACGCGAGCCGGGAAGGCCAGGTCCGCATCCTCGCGGACTGGGCGGCGTGGGACGACACGTATGATTTCATACAGGATCCGGACGACCCGGTCTTTATCGAAAGTAACCTTGGCACCGTCACGATGGAGAATCTCGATACCGACATTTTTGTGATCACGGACCTTGACGGGAACATTGTGTGGGGGCATATGTATGACCGGGCGAACAATTCCCTGTCCCCGCTGACAGAAGAGATCCGGTCCCGGGTTTTTGCGATCGGACGTCTGACGGACGGTGAACGGCAGAACGAGACCGTAAGCGGGATTGTCATGCTCCCGGCAGGGCCGATGGTTATCGGATCGGCGCCGGTCACTCATTCGGACGGTTCTGGGCCGGTCATCGGCAGGTTCATGATCGGTACCTATCTCGACGCCGCTCATATCGCCCAGGCAGCATCGGTCTCGTCGCCAACACTGGCATTTATTCCGGTTGATGACAGCCGCATCTCCCCGGGCATACAATCCGCCCTCCTTGCCGGGTCTCCCTCCGCCCTGGTCATAACCACCCGGAATTCAACGGCACTTAGCACCTATGTCCTTATCGATGACATTTATGGAAACCCGGCGCTTGTCGCAACGGCAGACACTCCGCGGGAATATTACCTTCAGGCGGAATCCACCCTCTTTGGTGGATTCCTCATCCTGCTCGCGGTTATCGCCCTTGTCGGATCGCTTGTTTTTATCCTGATCGACAGGTACGTCCTCCGCCGCCTCAGCATCCTGCGGGACGCCGCGGACGAGATCCGGAGAGGAGGGACGCTTGCCGCAAACGTGAAAGTCGGGGGCGATGACGAGCTTACTGATGTAGCGGTGGCATTCAACCAGATGATCCGTACAATTGACGAGGGCCAGAAGGACATTGCCGAAAGCAGGCAATATCTCGACCGGATCTTTTCGTCGGTAAACGCCGGGATCGTCATCATCGATGCACAGACCCACCGGATCACCGACATCAACCCGACGGCTGTCAGTATGATCGGCCTCTTACGGGAAGAGATTGTCGGGGTGTCCTGCCACAGGTTCTTCTGCCCGGCACAGTCAGGGGAATGCCCGGTTGCGGATCATAAGGAAAATCTGGATAATACCGAGAGCGTCCTCACACGGCCCGGCGGGTCGCAGGTCACCGTCATCCGGTCCGTCATACGGCTGAACATCCGTGGCCGCGACTGCCTGCTGGAGACCTTCATCGACCATTCGGAACGCAAACGCATCGAACATGCCCTGCGCGAGAGTAAGGAGCAGTTCCGGAACCTTGCGGAGAACACGGCAGACGTACTCTTCACCCTTGACAGGGACGGACGTATCACCTATGTCTCCCCGCAGGTATCGCGGTACGGGTTTACGCCGGAGGAACTGAAAGGACGATCGTTTGTCTCCCTCGTTCATCCCCAGGATCGCAGGGAGATAGCCGGTAACTTTACCAAAGAGATGGAGACCGGGGAGAATTTCACCTCTACGTTCCGCATCATCGACCGGAACGGTTCAACCTTCTGGGTCGAAGAACGCAGCAACATCCTGTATGACGGCTGGAAAAATTCTCTCGGGATTCAGGGGGTTATCCGGGATATCACGGACCGGAAGAGGGCGGAGGATGCAATCCGGCTCGCCAACCGGAAACTGAACCTTATGAACGATATCACAAGGCACGATATCATCAACACCCTCACCGGTCTTTTAGGGACTGTGGATATGGCCATGGATCCCTCGCAGGAATCGAACCGTGATCTCTTTCTTGCCGATATCAGGCAGCTTGCAGTTACCATCCAGAAACAGATAGAATTCACAAGGGAGTACCAGGCGGTCGGGGTAAAGGAACCGGTATGGCAGGACCTGTCCCGGATTATCCGTCACGCAGCAGAACTCAACGCCGGATCCGAAGTTGCCGTCATCAACGAAATCGATGCATTCGAGGTCTTTGCGGACCCGCTTCTCGAAAAAGTAGTGTACAACCTCATCCAGAACGCACTGAGCTATGGCGAACACGTGAGAACGATCCGGTTCACCGAGGAGATCTCGGACCGCGGGTTTGCTGTCATCTGCGAGGACGACGGGATCGGAATTCCTGATGAGATGAAGGAGAAGATCTTTGAACGGGGTATAGGGAGGAACACCGGCATGGGCCTCTTCCTTTCCCGGGAGATCCTCGCGATCACCGGCATCACGATCCAGGAAAAAGGCATCTACGGTAAAGGCGCACGGTTCGAGATGATCCTCCCGAAAGGAGGGTACCGTTTCCCGTCAGAAAAGAGAGGATAGTTCAAATAACCCTGACGCAAAACGTACATAAGAACTCTTATTTCAGGGATACTATGCCAAACCCCCAGATCCTCATTGTTGAAGACGATCCGGTGATCGTCAGGGTTGCAGAATGGCGTCTTACCAAACTCGGGTACGATATCTGCGGAAAGGCCGATACCGGTACCGGAGCACTGGATTTTGTTGCAGGAACCCGGCCGGATCTCGTGCTCATGGATATCAACCTGCAGGGGGAGATGGATGGCATTGAGGCGGCAAAAAAGATCAAGAAGGATTTTGATATCCCGGTGATCTTCGTAACTTCCCATTCTGACGGAAACACCCTCCACCGGGCAAAGGAGATCCATCCCGACGGGTTTATCAAAAAACCATTCTCTGACGACGACCTGAGGGTTGCAATCGAACTTGCGCTGAAAAAATAACGGAATCGCCCGGGAGTGGAGCGGGATATCCGGTATACCTTCCGGCTTCCCGGGGAAATTCTTTTCCGGCGTTACAGTTCAATGACCGCGTTATCCAGCCGTTTCTTTGCGAGAGCCTGGCAGTTCAGGATGGTTGCTTCCGGTATCCCCGAACGCGTGGCGGCATCCCGGGGATCTGCGGAGAGCAGGGTTTCGGTGTCATGAATCCCGGCAGAGGAGAGCTTCCGGATCATGGCTTCCGTGATCCCCCGGATTGCAAGGAGTTCCTTTTTTCCCTTCTCGATCCGGGTCTTTGAGATCTTCACCGGCGCTGGACGGTTCAAGTGTTTGCAGACAAGCCCCGCGTGTCGGAAGACCGTGTCGGGGCTCATGCCGGTCTTTTCTGCGATCTGGAGCGGCTGCATGGTGCAGAACTCCTCGGGGGAAAAAATGCCGGCTTCGATGTATTTTTTGATACTTATTGCAGGAATACCGATCTCCTTGAAGATACGGGCGGCGCAGTGGGCGCGTGCGCCATCGATTAAGTCGGATGTTTCCTTCTCGCTGATGCCGGCGGACCGGAGAACCGCGGGGTCCGCTTTCCCAAGAGCCGGGATATCGCGGATGCCTGCCGATGCAAGCGACTTGACAATCACGGAATAACTCCGCCCTTTCCGGGGTGCGATGTGGTTGCGCATGAACTTGCGGCACTCGGAGCGTTTCCGCAGCAGCTCCATTGCGGTTCCGGCATCCCGGATGATTCTTTGGGCATGGTCGGCCGGGACATCGAGGATCGTCGCGAGGTACGGTGATTCGGTCTTTGCAATATCCGAAGCCGTAAAGATATGCCGGGATTCGAGCTTGTCGATAAGATCCGGTGTAAGCGATGGGATCTCCAAGAGAGACTCCCGGTTGGAACTGATATGGTGGCAGAGCGGGCAGCCGATGTCCCACGGGCGGGCGCCTTTCCGCACGAGCCGGACAAAGTTCAGGCCGTGTTTTTTACAGACCTCGTCGGTCCGGACTGCAAATCCCCACTGGGCGAGCGGAAGACCGATGTTGAAGGTACAGTCCGGGTAGTGCGAACAGCCGATGAACTGGGTGGATCCCCGGAGGTGCTTGATGGCAAGCGTGCCGGTTTTACAGACCGGGCAGGCCCCAAGCGTCATCTCTTCTGCCGTCCGGTTCCGGATCTCGTCGCCGATGACCCGCTCGTGGGATTCGAGCTGGTCGAATGCCTTATGCAGCATCTCGCGGGACTCTTTCACGACATCCTCCCTTGTGCGCTGTTTCTGCTTGATGAGCTGCATGTGGGCTTCGAGCGTCTGCGTCATGTCGGGTTTTGTGATCGTATCGGCATACTGTTCGAGGGACTCGATGACAACCCTCCCGACAAGGGTCGGGCGGAGCGGGTTTCCCTCGACATATTTCCGGGAGACGAGCTTTGCAATCACCTCGTGCCGGGTGCTCTTGGTCCCAAGGCCCAGTTCCTCCATCCGCTGGATGAGCTTGCTCTGGGTGTAACGGGCGGGCGGCTGGGTCTCTTTCTCCTCGAAGGATTTGGAGAGGATCTGCAGGTTCTCGCCAACTCTGAATACCGGGAGGATCGTCTCCTTTGCCTCGGAGAACGGGTATACCGTGTGCCAGCCGGGTTCGAGCAGTCTTCCGCCGGTCGCGGTATACTCCTCGCCGCCGGCATTGAAGAGAACCTTCAGGGTCTGCCAGGTTGCATCGGGGGCAAGCGTTGCGAGGAAACGGCGCAGCACGAGCTCGTAGATCGGGAACGCGTCGTCGCCCAGCATCTGCCGGGTAGCCGGAGCTGTCGGGTGGATGGGGGGATGGTCAGTCGAGGACTTCTTGCCCCGGGTCGGGACCGCCCGCCGGTTCTTCTGGATCCATTCGATATCTTTTGCAAACGGCGACGGTTTTAAGGCTTTGAGGATCCCGCTGATGTCGAGCGTCGCCGGGTAGACCGTATTGTCGGTCCTCGGGTACGAGATGAACCCGTTCATGTACAGGTCTTCTGCGATCCGCATCGCGTTTGCCGCGGAATACCCGAGCCGTGCGGCAGCGACGATATAGGTCGTCGTATCAAACGGGGAAGGGGACCGGTCGATCTTGGTGCCTTCCTTCATATCCGTGACAACGAGCGGATCTTTCGTCCGGTCCCGGGCGAGTTCCGCTTCGGCCTTATCCCTGAACCGGCCGTGAGTGTGGCGCGCCTCGACCTTGTCGTCGCCTTTCATGGTGACAAGCGAGAGCTGCCAGTACTTCTCGGGAACAAAGGAGGCGATCTCCTTCTCCCGGTCCACGATCATGGCAAGGGTCGGGCTCTGCACGCGGCCGACCGAGAGGATATTCTGGCCGCCCCGGCGTGCAGCAAGCGAGATGAACCGGGTGAGCGACGCCCCCCAGACAAGATCGACGATCTGCCGGGCTTCTCCCGCGGACGCAAGCGCAAAGTCGAGGTCGGTTGCATGGGAGAACGCGGCGGTGATCTCCTGCGATGTGATGGCCGAGAACCGTGCACGGTCAACCGGGACGTTTTTATTTGCCGCACGGATCAGCTCAAACGCCTCTTTCCCGATGAGCTCTCCTTCGGTATCGAAATCCGTTGCAATGGTGATCCGGTCCGCGTGACGCGCCAGTTTCTGGAGGAGCGATACGATCCGTTTCTCGGTTGCTACCTTGATGGTCTTGGCATCGATCAGGGCGCGGGGGGTTGCCGTCTCGCTTCTCCAGTTCGCATAGCCGGGCTCAAAGTCGATCTCGACGACGTGGCCCCGGAGCCCGATTGCCGTCATATCGCCAAACGTATAGACCGAAACGCCTGCGTCCTTCTTCTCGGTCATCTTCTTTCCGCCGGCAAGGATCTCGGCGATCCTCCGTGCGGAGATGTTCTTTTCGGCAACTA
The DNA here is from genome assembly GCA_964574125.1 of uncultured Methanoregula sp. Classification (GTDB taxonomy): domain Archaea; phylum Halobacteriota; class Methanomicrobia; order Methanomicrobiales; family Methanospirillaceae; genus MVRE01. Next base: position 941 of record CAZNLI010000031.1, on the reverse strand, counting down.
TCAGGCGCATAAAAGAAAACTCACGCTCCCTTCTGCAGTTCTTCGGTCAGCAACCGGTTGAGCTCTGCAGGGTCCGCACGCCCCCGGGTCTTCTTCATGACCTGCCCGAGAATGAAGTTGCAGGCGCCGGCCTTCCCTGCCCGGTAGTCGGCAACCGCTTTGGGGTTTTCCGCAAGCGCTTCCTTAATCGCGGCACGCAGCGCGCCGTCATCGCCGGAGGTCTTTGCAAGATGGAGCCGGGCGACAATTGCATCCGGGGTCTCGGCAGTCTCACCTTTCAGGTGCTGGTCGAGCATGATCCGGAGCACCTCGATGGCGCTCTTGTCGGTGATCGTCCCTGCCATAAGCAGCCGGAGAAGTCCGGTAAATGCCGGCGGTTCAAGCGTGTCAATACTCATCGAGCGGTAGTTGAGTTCGCCGATCAGCGTGTCGGCAACCCACGTTGCGGCAGGAACCGAAAGCCCCGCCGGGTCGGGCGCAACAACGCTCTCGAAGAAGTTGGCGAGCCGGAGTTCGCCGGTCAGGGTCCGGGCATGGTTCGCCGAACAGCCGTACTGGCTGATGAAACGCTCGCGCCTTGCATCGGGAAGTTCCGGGAGCACGACGTCCGCAACCCAGGACTTCACCCGGAGCGGGCGGAGGTCGGGTTCCGGGAAGTACCGGTAATCATGCTCCTGCTCCTTGCTCCGGGCCGACTGGGTGATCCCCCGGGCTTCGAGGAAGTGCCGGGTCTCGCGCTCGACCTTCTGCCCCCGGCGGATCAGGTTCTTCTGGCGCGTGACCTCGAAGGTCAGCGCCTTCTCGACCCCCTTGTAGGACGTGATGTTCTTGACCTCGACGCGCTCGCTTCCGACAATAGAGATGTTCGCATCGACACGCAGCGACCCTTCCTTCTCGGAGTCAAAGACGCCGAGGTATTCGAGCGTTGCCCGGAGCTTGTT
>CAZNLI010000030.1:18951-20186 GCA_964574125.1 uncultured Methanoregula sp. | reverse complement strand
GCACACGAGTCCCCGGTTCCAGGCGCAACGCTGCGCCGAGAGTGGCGAGCTTTTCCGGTGTGAACGGGTTGTGGATGCGGTGAGCACTTTCGGTAATGGTGAAGATACGCGGGATGTCCAAGGTAAAAACTCCTTTTACTAACTTGTGTAAAAACGGGAATATAATCTTCGTGACTGGTGGAGATAAGGGTTTTAAATATCCCACCAAAACCTCAGCGTTCCGGTTCGGTTCAATTGGTGCCTGATGAGGAACAATTACCTTGAGTTCAATTATATAATTATCGAATCATGTGAAAGTCGCGAGGCCCGTCATTTTTTTCAGCCCTTTCACATCCTGAGCAGTCCCCTGTCAATAGCAAAGCAATAGCAGCCCCTCGTCCCCCACCATGTGCACTCGGAACACGTCGTATGATCCCGCGTGCACCGCCGGCCAACGGCCTCCATCGGGCAGTCATCGCGCTTCGCACACCCCCAGCAGCAGGTGCCGGTGGTCCGGCCGTAAATGACATCGAAGTTGATCGCGGGTACAGTGGCGTTTCGATTTCCGGGGATCATTTCGGGGAACCTCCTTCCACAATTGCATGTGCTATCGCCATCAGGCCGGATACCTTCCGATCCGCGTTCTTTCCCGTGTAATACATGCGCGAAAATTCCCGTGACGAGAATACGTTCACCCGGGTAAATCCAAGACCTGTAAGAAACGGCACGACCTCTCCCTCGGCAAATCCCGACAGGATCGGCTCACCGAGCCGTATTGTCCATTCCCGGATATTCTGCCCGCCTTCTGCATCTGAAGATCCGTCAGCGAGCGAACGCGGCAGGAAATCAAAGAGCACGGCACTGCCGGCACCGGCATGTTCTGCAATCCCGGAGAGCAGGGCTTTTACCGCTTTGCCGGGCAGGTACATCACGAGCCCTTCGAGCAGGAAGAGCGTCTTTTTGTCCGCTGACCATCCGGTTCTTGCAAGTTCCTGCCAGCAATCACCCTCTGCCATATCGAGCGGGATGAACGAGACACGGTCCGGCAGCTGCGGAAAGATTGTCTTGAGGATTCCGGTCTTTCTTGCTACAATCTCCGGCCGATCGATCTCAAAGATCCGCATGCTCCCGTTCAACGTGCCAATCCGGTATGCCCGGGTATCATAACCTGCACCCAGGATCACCAGCCGGGAGAACCCGTTCCGTCGTGCGTTCCCGACAATATCATCGAAATACCGGATCCGTCCCCGGATTGC
>CAZNLI010000030.1:0-18851 GCA_964574125.1 uncultured Methanoregula sp. | reverse complement strand
ATTTTCTGTGTTGTCGTTCATACTGTCACCACACTTTCGGGATCAACCGGTACCGGACACGTACGGCATACTCCCGGTACCCGGTAAGCTCTGCCATCAGGATCCGGTCTTCCAGGTATGTCCGGACGATATCAAGACCTGCAGCGACAGCCCCCGGAATGAGCGCCACAAGAGACCCGAGCATCAGCGGCAGGAAGAGCATGTACAGGCACCACCCGGCGTATCCCGGGTGACGAACGTACTGGTACGGTCCGGTGGATACGACTGAATGGCCGCGATCGTCCTGGATCCGAATGACTGCCGAGAAATACGGGTTCGAGGTTGTTGCCCAGATTAGAATGAGCCCGGAGAGGACGACAACGACAAAACCAATTACCTGAACTGCGGGCGGGATCGGTCCGGTCCAGCCGTACCGGAAGTCGAAACCCGATACAATGATCGCAGCAAAACCCGCAAGGACGATCGCCACGACAAGGTACCGGTCAAACGGTTTTGCATTGGCATGCCGGTGGATGCGCTCGTCAATGAGATCCGGGCTGACGAGAAGGCTGTTGATGATAAAGCTGATGACCGTAAATGCAAGCAGCACCCATGCAACGGGCCAGTCCAGCGTTCCTGCGGGGACGAACAGGAGCAATCCCATGACCGCTGCATTCACAAGCCCCCCGGTGATTCCCTTCATCCGTTTCTTCCATGCCCCGTAGCGTCGGTTTTCATTCCCTGTTTCTGCCATAACCTCCACCTTTCACATTCTCTTTTGTAAATTAACATACTCAATAGAATGTATAAATACTGAGCGGTTTGTATTTCATCCGGGTGCAATGTTTTTTACTGTCTCACAATGAAGTGAATATGAAGCATGCCAAAGGTCGTCCCGGAGTACAAGGAAGATGCAAAGCGCCGGATCATCGAAGCCGCAATGGACGTGATCGCGGAACGCGGCTGCGACCAGATGACGATCGACGACGTTGCAAAGAAGATCGGCGTCACGAAAGGGGCGGTGTACTGGTATTTCAAGAGCAAAGAGGATCTCATCGCGGCAGTCCTGAAAAAATTCCAGAGCGACATCGAACGGACAAGCTTCGAGGCATTTTCCAACCGGCCGATCGATGAGGTCTTCTCCCAGTTCTTCGAGCGGTTCTCGCTCACGGACGACCGGCAGCGTGCGATTTTCTTCGAGATGTTTGCGCTTGCCGCACGCAATTCCGATGTCCGGCACGCGACACGCGAATACTACAACGGGCTTGTTGCAACCTTTGAAGAGGCGATCAAAAAAGAGAAGAAGCAGCACTTCATCCAGACACATGCCGATGCCCACAAACTCGCGCTGCTCCTTGCTGCGCTCTACTCCGGGCTCCAGAATTACGAGATGATCTGGATGTACCAGAACGAGATCCGGGAACTCTGGACGGACGGTGTGAAAATTCTCTTAAAGCCGTCATATACCGGGACTTACGGGGAAGAGAAGAAGGACTGATCCCGGCCGCGTCACGAAATTCTTAAAACCCCCGCGCCCATCATCAAAAAACCCCTTTTTCGTATCCTGACCTATGTGCTCATTGCTGAATGGGCACCGAAGACGATCGAAAGCAAACCAAAAGGAGGTGAAATAAACCGTGAACAAAAACCATCATGCACGGGGAGGCAGGCATGAGCTGCGGTCCCTGCCTATGGAAGGCGTCCGGGGACTGCCGGAACAGGAGTACGTATCCCCGCCTCACTCGTTGACCGCTGCAGAGGGACCTTTTCGCCACATCCCCTGCGGCACGGCGATCTCGAACCGTGCCCCGTTCCCCGGCTCCCCGATCTCGGCAATCGTGATGCCGGTGAGGGCGAGGATCTCCCGCACGAAAAACAGGCCCAGACCGGTGTTTTTCCCGTACCCCTGCTCGAAGATCCGTTCCTTTTCCTCCGCCGGTATCCCCACACCGTTGTCTGCCCACACGATCGTAAGGCCGGGACCGGAACACCGGGCCAGGATATGGATTTCCGTCACATTTCCCCCATGACGGAGCGTATTGTCCAGGAGATTGAAGAAAACCTTTGCAAGCACACCGTCGGCATAGACTTCGATTCCCGTAATTTCTGTTGTCAGGGTTATGGTTGCGGGAACCTGTGAACTGGGGAGAACTGCAGCGACATCCTGCCACTGGGGCGGCCTGGTGCCGAGATCCTGGTACGTCTTCGTGAATTCGATCTGGGAGCGGATCATCTCGATACCGGATTCGATCTTTTTTAGCAGGTCGAGCAACCCGGGATCCATGAATTTCATCTTCACGATCCCGATATATCCCCGGATGACGGTGATCCGGTTGACGATGTCGTGCCGGGTGATGCTGTTGAGCAGGACAATCTGCCGGTTAGCCTGCAGCAGCGCGATTCCGGCCTTTTTAATTGTCGTGATATCCTGTGCGATACCATCGAAAGAAATGAGATCCCCGCGCTCGTTTCGGATAACCGAGGCATTTGCGGTAAACCATGCCCACGTTCCGTTCTTGTGCTGCACACGGAACTCTTTGCCGGCAGGATCGTGTATTGCCGTACACAAATGCTGAATGCACGCCCGCACGCCCGGGATATCGTCGGGATGAAGGAAGGTTTCAAAAGGCCGGCCGATGACGTCCCCGGTTTCGTACCCGAGAATCATTGTAATATTGGGGGAGACGCAGGTCAGGATCCCGCCGGAATTCACCGAATAGACGATACAGTTTGCCTGTCCGATCAGGGAGCGGGCCCGTTCCATACGTTCCTGCAGAGCTGCTTCCCGCTGTCTCAGTTCTGTGATGTCGTGGAGGATGCCTTCGATCCCGACAACGTTTCCCTGCATATCGGTACAGTACCAGCTGCTCGTTGTCACATACCGGAGATCCCCGTCAACAGACCTGATCGTCACAGGATAATTAATGACCTTCCCGTCCCTTGCCAGTTCAGCAAGAAACAACTCGCGATCACCGGGGTCTGCGTATGCTTCAGCGGTAGTCATGCACCCCACGACCTCCCCGGGCGAAACGTACCCTGCCATTCTTGCCGCGGCGGGATTGGCTGTCACGATATTGCCTTCCAGGTCAGAACGGTAGAACGCAACCGGCAGATCCTCAAATATCCTGCGGTACTGCTCTTTACGGAACGTTATACCGGATACCGGGCATTCCGGACAGTCATCCCGCAGCGATGCCTTTGTTTTGCGCGATTTCCCGTTCTTTTGCGTTCTCCCGTGCCCGGGAACGGGCACCTCTTCCAGTATCAGTGCCGATCCCGGGGTACTATCATCAAAAACGACAGCAACGCAGGTCACCCTGATGTGCACTTTCCTGTGCCGGGCGTTTACCGTACTGATGATACACGGTTCCTGCATGGAAAGGGGGTGGGTTATCATGGGCATCAGGGAGACCTTGAGATCTTCGGGCAATGCAATTGTCTCGAATTTCTTACCGGTAATCTCGTCCCGGTTTACATGACCTATAGTCAGAAAACGGCTGTTTGATTCCCGGATGATATGGTCCTGATCCACGATGATGACGGCTTCCGGAAAGACAGAAAGCATCTGTGAAACCGGCACCCGGCGGGTGAGCGTGAAGATCTTGGCAGGCCCGAGTTTCTGCAATTCGACCTGGCCGGAAATCACAAGGGTATTGAGGTATTTTGCAGTCGATGTCCTGTTGAGGGGAAGATTTCTTGCGATGCCGTCAGTGGTCATTCCTTTCGGGGACTTTTTTAAAAGGTCGATGATCTTTGTAACGTATCGTTCCTGAAACGGCATTCCGAATCAACATCTCTTCCAGAAAGTTCCTGTAAAAAATTATTCTTTTTGTTCAACGATCCAGTATACAATCACTCTCTCCTATTTTTAAAAAAAGATACTGCTTTACAAAAGTGAATTACAAGCCGGTCCCCGGTTTCTTCACTGCAACCAGACCGGGCCTGTAAGAAAACCGGCATTACCGGCAGGGCACCCCGGTACAGACCGTGTCCCGACCAGCAGGAAGAAATAACGGGACACAACAATCATCCGGCAGTGGAGCGTACCACCTGTGATCAGGACTGCCGGAATCATTATCATCCTCATCGCTGCAACGTTTCTTGCGGGATGCATGTCCACGCCATCGGGCGGAGGGGAGTTTGCGGAGGGATCGATCGCGGCTCATTACGAATACCGGGCGGACTGGTCGCCCGGGTTCGGCTGTTACGAGAAGGTCTCGGGATACGCGTTCAACGCAGGGAATATGACCGTGGACAATGTCCGGCTGAACTTCAACCTGGTCAATACCGAGACCGGCACGATCCGCGATTCCCGGTCGGTCTTTTTAGGTACGCTCGCAACCGGTGTCTCCCGGACCTTCGAGTCGGATCTTGACGGCGAGTGCCTGCCGGAGTACCGGATCGAAGCATCCATACTGCGGTAAGAGCGTATTTTTTACAGGAACGTTATACAATGGACATCATCGAAGCGGAAAATCTCTGCAAATCCTTTGATTCGTTCCGTGCGGTCGACAACGTCAGCATCGCGGTGAAGGAGTGGGAGATCTTCGGGTTCCTCGGGCCGAACGGTGCCGGCAAGACGATGACGATCCGGATGCTCACCGGGATACTGACGCCGGATTCCGGCTTGGCCCGGATCTGCGGGATCGATATCCGGAAAAACCCGCTCGAAGCCAAGGTAAAGATGGGGATTATCCCGGAAAACGGCACGGTCTATTCCGACCTGACTGCCGAGCAGAACCCGGGAAATGATCCCCATGCATCCCCCGCGTGGTAACGTTTATACATCCCCTGCGTGATGGGGGACGGTAGGTCCATGCAGAACGATTCCATCGTATTTCACGGAAACCTGCAGCAGCTGCTGGATAAGGTGGAGACCGGGGAAATGATCCCCAGACTGCAGGCATCCCACGCTCCCATGTGCAAATTTTTTACAGCATACTATGTCATCAGCGGCATCCGGCATGTTGTTCCCCTCGTTCACGGCCCGACAGGCTGCCCGCTCTACATGTCCGATTTTGTCCGGACCCGTGAGTGTTGCGAGATCCGCGGCGTCCCGCTCGAACCGACCTCCTGCACAACGCTGGACGAGAGCAATGTCATCTACGGAGGGGAGGGATAACTTCTCGAAGCCGTGAAGGAAGCGTACGCAAAGTACCATCCGGACCTTATCGTTATCCTCTCCTGCTGCTGCTCCGGGATCATCGGCGACGATGTCGAAAGCATTGCCCGCGAGGCGGAAAAACAGGTCGGCTGCCAGGTGATTGCGCTTAAAAGCGAAGGGTTTGACGGAGACTTCCGGAGCGGGTACGAGGACGCGTTCAGGCTCATCATGGACTTGATGGACCCCCCGGAAACAACGATGAAAAAGACGATCAACATTCTCGGCGCCCGGTGGGGCCCGTCTCCCACGGAATTCAACTGGGACCTGGACGAGATCGAGCGGCTCCTTGCGGAAACCGGGATCCATGTCAACGCGGTGATTGCCGGCGGGAAATTCATCCCCGCGGTACTGGAAGAGCACCGGGAACAGCTGAGGATAGGAAAGGACGAGTATGCAATCAGGCTGGACCATATCGTCTTCAGATCGCCCGGCGGGATCTACCTTGTCGAGGCAGGAGGACCGGAGCCGGGAGTCGGCTGCGCCGGAAGGGGCGTGCTGACCGCCCTGCAGATCTTAAAAGACCTGAACGCGTTTTCGACATACAATATCGATGTTGCGATCTACGATGTTCTCGGCGATGTTGTCTGCGGGGGTTTCTCGATGCCGATCCGGGAGGGGTTCGCAAAGGAGATCTACCTCATCTGTTCCGGCGGGTTTATGAGCATCTATGCTGCAAACAACATCGCCCGGGCCATCCAGCGCCTCGCAAAAAGGGGTGATGCCGGGCTTGCCGGGATCATCTGTAACAGCAACGGGGACGAAGCGTTCGAACGTGCCGTCATCCCGGCATTTGCAGAGAAGCTGGGGACGCCGTTTGTCCGGTTTGTACCAAGAAGCCCCGTGATCCAGGCGTGCGAGCTGAAAGAAAGGGCTGTCGTCGAACATGCGCCGGAATCGAAGGAGGCGGCGGTCTTCCGGGAACTTGCAGAAGCGGTTATGGCAAACGATTCCCGGGTGATCCCGACTCCGGTCGTCAACCTTTCCGAGCTCGAATCCATGTACAGGAAATACCGGGCAGGCCAGTGAAATAAGGAGAAAAGAAAAGCGAGATCCGGGATCTCTGGATGGATGGCGTGAAAATCCTCTTAAAGCAATCATACGCCGGAACCTGCGGCGAAGAGAAGATAGACTGAGATACTTTTACAGGAACCTCCGGAAATACCGTGACGCTACCGGAATCTTTCGGGAGCTTTCCGGGATTATCCGGAGAAGTGCCAACATACCCGTGAGAAGGTTCGTACGATGATATCACGTATCATCGGACCTGCCAGGTCTGCAAAAGTTTATATGTTTAGCCCGTAAGTAATACGGTGATTAGAACTTCCCGGGATGATTGCGGGCAACTGTATGACCAGGGGAGATGAGATGATATGGGGAGTTCCGTGACGAACTTGAAGAGATCGGGCTGAAAAAAGTCCTCTTTGTTACGTGGTATTGTACATTTAGTGGAAACTGCACTCTTGACGAAAAGTCAAGAAACTGCAAGGACTGCGAATTCTCCATCTGCCTTCTCGATCGCGTCGCTCATACACAAACAGCGATGGCTGGATGAACGGCTCGTGATGGCCGGGAAAATCGTATGCGGCATCCCTGTACATTACATGTCCGTCCCCCTTCAGGAGGAGCGCAGACTTCAGGGACTGCCGGCACCCGGAACCAGTGCCTTCAGCCGGGGAATAACGGTTCCCGGTGACATTCCTTTTCTTAAAGGGGGTCGTGATGAAAACTCTTAATGCACCGGATATACCCTGTACATAAAAGAACATGATTGCAAAGGACGACCGGTACACCCGGATCCGGGAATTCCTCCAGAAACACCATCCAAAAGCCGTCTCCATCTCCACGATTGCGCGGGAGATGAATATGAACCGGGGTTCCGTTGCCAAGTACCTCGAAGTCCTCCAGTCCCACGGGCATGTAGTGATGAAGCCCTTCGGCAAGGCAAAGCTGTACACCTCGTCCCAGAACGTCCCGTTCGATGATCTCGTCAACCACCTCTCCGACGCCATCGTCATCCTTGACTCCGATCTCAAGGTCCTGATGGTCAACCAGAGTTTCCGGAGCACGTTTGGCATCCGCGGGGGGCGAAACATCATCGGGACAGAGCTCTCCCGGCTCGGCGTGCCTCTCTTCGACAACCACACGGTCACGGAGAATATCTCGCGGATTATCAGGTCGCAGGTGTTTGTCAACGAGATGCTGCTCATCGAGCAGGGCTCCGACCGGATCTTCTTAACCGAGTTTGTCTCGACCGTGATTCCCTCTCTCGCGTTTACAGGAAAACCCGGGATCATGATCAGCCTCCGGGACATCACGACGTGGAAGAAGACCGAGGAGGCACTCAAAGACAGCGAGCGGAAGATCCGCACGCTCTTTGAGGAAGTCCCAAGCGGCATCTTCCTCTTCCATGAGGACGGCACCATCCTGAATGCGAACCGGGCGGCCCTCGATATCCTCGGGCTCACGTATTTTACCGATCTCGCGGACTTCAGGATCTACGATATCCTCTGCTCGAAGGACAAGATCCAGGACCTGATCCAGCAGGGAAAGAACGCCGAACTGACCCTCTCCTGCAATTTCGACCGGCTGAAATCCGGGACATTGTCCTCGACAAAAAAGAGCGGGGTTGCATATTTCCAGATCGTGTTTGCACCGGTCGCCGAAACCACCGGCACTGCATCAAAGGATTACTTCATCCTCTTTCTCGATATCACGGCAAAGAAGATCGCCGAGAAACAGCTGAAGGAGCGGTACCAGGGAATCCTGAGCAACCTTCCCGGCATCATCTACCAGTTCTTTGCACGGGATACCGGCGAATGGGGGGTGTACTACGTCAACGAGCGCACGGAGGAGATTTATGGTGTGCCCATCGAACCGCTCGTGACATGGTTCGACCGGTTCGGCAACTGTATCGCACCGGAAGAACGCGAACGATGGGTGACCTCCATCAGGGACGTGATAAGAAGGGTCGTCCCGTGGGAATTCGAAGGCCGGTTCATCCGTCCGGACGGCAAGGAGATGTTTGTCAAGGGAATCTCGCAACCGGTCCGGCTCAAGAACGAGACGGTCTTCAACGGGATCTTCCTTGACATCACCGACCGGAAACGGGCAGAAGCGGCATCGAAGGAGATGGGAGAACGGTTCCGGGGGATCACCCGGAACCTTCCCGGTATCGTGTACCAGTTCTATATCGGGAAATCCGGTAAATGGGGCATGCATTACGTGGACGAGCGTTCCCGTGAGATCTACGGCCTTGATCCGGAACCGCTCGATACCTGGATCCAGCGGTACACAGCCTGCATCGCACCGGAAGACCGGGAGCGGTGGACCCGGTCGATCGACGATGTGATCCGGAACGTGTCCCCATGGGAGTTCGAGGGACGGTTCATCCGGCCGACCGGCGATGAGATGTTCATCCAGGTACATTCGCAACCGGTCCAGCTGAAGAACGAGACTGTCTGGAACGGGATCATCCTCGATATCACCGACCGGAAACGGGCGGAGGAAGCGCTCCGGAGGACCGAGCTTAAGGAAGTCCGGTACCATTCCTTCTTCGAGAATACCTGCAACGGCGTGCTCATCTACGAGCCGGTCAACAACGGCGAGGATTACATCATCAAGGATGTCAACAAGGTGACTGCGGCGCTCCTCCGTATGGAGAAGGAAGAACTGGTCGGGAAAAAGCTCTTCGAAGAGTTCCCGGAACTTCCGGATCCCTCCGTTCATGACCTCCTCTTCCGGGTCCTGACAACCGAACAGCCGGAGTCAGTTCCTCCCCTCAAGTACCGGAAGCGCGACGACTTTCCGTGGATCTCGCACTATGTCTTCAAACTACCTTCAGGTGAGATCGCGTCGTTCATGGTGGATGTAACCGATGCGGTACAAGAGGGCAGGGATCTCTGAAAGCAGGATATCTTCCCGTAAGCGCCGTTATGCCGGTTCCCTGTTCCAGCCGCTGGTTCGCGCTCCTGCCGGAATTTTCTGGTGCCCGGGCGGATCAGTACGATTTCAATGGCGAGCAATACAGATCATGACCCGGGAGCTTCTCCAAGGAAAAATTGTGACGGAGAATCTGCGTCCGGATGACCCGGACCAATGGCGAGCAATAAAAATTACCTTTATTAAATGACAAAAGGGACAATCTCATGTGGAACAAAAATTCCACAAAACCGGAACCTGAGTAGTAATCATGGGCGAGGCCATCCGGGCTCACCAGAGACCATAACAGGCAGCAACTTTCGACAGTATCGCCTCACGGTCTGGTGAACGCCGGCAGGTTTACCCGATCTGTATATCGTCGGGACAGATATATGAGGATTTGCATCACCAGCGCACGCTGTCGTCCATGACCTCCTCTCCCTCCGGTCGGAGGCAGCAATCATGGAAACCAAGATTGGATACTTTGCATCCCTCGAGCAGTACAAGCCGATGGATGCACTCGAACAGTCCGTACGTGCAGAAAAAGTCGGGTTCGACTCGATCTGGGTTGACGACCACTTCCACCCGTGGTACCACACCAACGCCCAGACAGGACAGGCATGGGCATGGATGGGTGCAACCCTTCAGGCGACAAAGAAGGTCTTTGTCTCGACCTGTATTACCTGCCCGATCCTCCGGTACAACCCGGGTGTTGTCGCACAGACTTTTGCAACACTCCGCCAGATGTACCCGAAGCGTGCCGGTATCGCAGTCGGAGCCGGAGAGGCATTGAACGAAGTGCCGGTCACCGGGAAGTGGCCAAGCGTTCCCGAGCGCCAGGACATGACGGTCGAGGCAATCGAAGTCATGCGCAAGCTCTGGGAGAGCAAGGCTCCCGTCTCCTTCAAGGGAAAATACTACACGCTTGAAAAGGCATTCCTGTACACCAAGCCGGATGATGAAGTCCCGCTCTACTTCTCCGGTATGGGCCCCAAGGGTGCGATGCTCGCCGGCAAATACGGTGACCACCTCATGACGGTATCTGCCGACCCCGACACCTTAAAGAAAGTCACCATCCCGAAGTTTGAAGAGGGCGCAAAGGCAGCCGGCAAGGATCCCAGGAAGATGGAACGCGCCATGCTCATCTGGTACTCGGTAGATCCGGATTATGATAAGGCTATTGAGGGCAACCGGTTCTGGGCAGGGTGCCTGGTACCGTCCATGTTCAAGTACCGTGTCAGCGATGCCCCCGAGGTCGAGTTGCATGCAAACATGGTCGGCAAGGAAATGATGAAGAAGAACTTCCTGTGTGCAACCGATGCGGAAAGCCTGATCAAGGAGATCGAGCGGTTCAAGAAGGCCGGTATCACGCACTTCTGCCTTGGCAACTCGAGCCCGAACGTAAATCTCGGTATCGATGTCTTCAGGGAAGTCATCCCGCACGTCAAGTAAGATCGTGCGCTGCGGAATCCCGCATACCATTTTTACCTCGATACATCTGGAATTTAGAGAAGGAGTCAGACAATGGATCCAAAAAAGATGACCGAGATCTTCGAGCAGGGAGTCGTGTTCCTTCCGGATCTTGAAACGGAAGCGAACGCGAAACCCTGGTACCCCCATCCTGCAATGGAGGGGGTTTTCTTAAAAGATCTTGTTACCGGAAAGGAGACCGGAGGAAAGTTCAGTTATCATCTTGTCCGGGTATGGAAAGATCACGAAGTACTGGACCATGACCACGATACCCAGTGGGAGTATAACCTGATCGTCAGCGGGAAGGGAACGTTTGTCATCGGCAGCAAGGAAGTCCGGATCGCTCCCGGCCAGTCGTATTTCACCCCCCCGAAAGTCCATCATACCGTCAGTGCCGGTCCTGAAGACATCTCCCTTCTTGCAATGTTCATTCCGGCATTGGTCTGATCTTCCAGAAAAACCGGTTCTCCACCGGTTTTTGGAATACCCGTGTATCATCTCACGATCGATCCGGTACCCGGTCGCACATCTTTTACCGGATCGTTTTCTTTGGGAAAACCTGTTGATTCGTGACGGGCATTCGTACGCTTCCGGACACAGGGGGCCGTATAATGCGACTGACTCCGCATGCATGTCGGACTTTTCCGGTAAATCTTCCAAAGACTGACTTACTGACTCATTGATTGACTGACTGATTGACTATCTGTCCGTCCTGTACTGGTCCGTGAAGGGTAAGTTTTAATACCATAATGTAACTATTTAGTAACATGCACTCTCAAATGCATATAAACGCAAACAGGAAGGAGCCGGCATGAGCGAAGTCAGGACCCGCACGGCACCCGGCTTCCGGATCAACAGGGTGATGATCCCCCTGACGGCCGGAGCCTGTCTCATCCTCCTTGCCGTGATCCTGAAAAATGTCCTGCTTGTTCCCGCGCAGCAGCTCTCGTCTGACATGATCCTATACATCATCATTTACCTGGGGTTCATCGTCACCTTCCAGTTCCGGGAGGAGGAGCAACCGGAATCATCGTCGCGCACCCTGTTCTGGATCAGCGTGATCCTCCTTGCCACGTTTGGGATTGTCGCTGTCTATGCCATCTGAACCGGGGCGATGCTCATGAAATCCGGGCATGCAACGATTGTCGGGATCATCGTGCTTGCCGGCATGGTGGCAGGCATCATGTACGGGGTAAAGACCGACAATGCCGCGATCCCCCCCGCCGCATTCCTTGCGGGAGCGTTCCTGCTCCTTCTCATAAAGCGGTCCGTCTCAACCGTCATCGAGGATGAGTTCACCCGGCTTGTCGAACAGAAGGCGGCAACCATGACCCTGAACGTGACATCGTTTGCTTTCACGGTCATCGGCCTCATCCTCATCACCATCAGCGGCCCTGGCAACGATTATTACATGGCCGTGTACGCGATCGCGGCTATGCTCATTACGCTCTCCGCGCTCTACGCTGCAACCTCGATCTGGTACTCGCGGCACCTTCGCGCCGGTTCGCCATGAAGAACAAGGTCAGGATCTTCCGGGCGGTGTACCGGCTGACGCAGGAGGAACTTGCGGAGAAGCTGGGCGTGACCCGGCACGCCATCATCGCCATCGAGAACGAGCACTATGACCCGTCGCTCGGTCTTGCCTTTAAGATGTCCGACCTGTTTGGCGTACCGATCGATGCCATTTTTATCCACCGGAAAGAACTGGAAACCCTGAAAGAAGACGATGCAGCGGGCATGGCAGAGAACGGTTCACACCGGGAACCGGACTGATCGATCCCGGAACATTCCCGGGCAAATCTCTGACTTCACGACATTCTGCAAACCGGGGGGCAATAACCGGTTTTTTGTATAACCGGCAGACAGGTAAGGTGTTTCCCTTTCCCGCATTGAAGGAGCGAAACCGGAATTAAAAAAAGAACCGCAGACCTACGCCGCGTACGCTTCAACAAGGTCCCGTGCGGTGATAATCCCGGTAATTTTTTTCTTTGACATGAGCGGGAGCCGCCGTACATGCTGAGCCGCCATGGTCTTTGCCGCTTCGTGGATAGTGATCCCGGCGGGAGCGGTAATCAGCGGGGACGAGATCGCTTTTCCAATTGGAGTGGCAAGCGATTTTCCCGTAACCAGGAACTTTGAGAGGAGGTCCCGCTCGGTGAATATACCGGCCGGCTTTCCTGCCTTACTTACAATCACGCTCCCGATCCTTTTGGATCCCATGATGCCGGTAACGGTATCGATCGTCTCTTTTGCATCGACGGTAACAACGTCGCCTGTCATGAACGTATCGACATTCAGCGAGGTCTCCGGGGCATCCGGCATCTCCCGTATCAGGTCGGATGCGGTGATCATCCCGACGATTTTACCGCACTCAAAGACCGCGAGCCTGCCTTTCCGGTGGATCATGGTCTTTGCGGCTTCCCGGATCTCGGTTGTCGGGCATATCCTGATGAGCGGGTAGGACATGACCTCCTCAACCGTGGTTGTCTCCAGGTTAAGGCCGTCTGCCAGCACCTTGGAGAGGAGATCCCGCTCGGTCACGATTGCAACCGGCGTACCATATTCCGTGACGATGAGGCTGCCTATGTGCCGTTCTCCCATGGTCTTTGCCGCGTCCGACATCAGGGTTCCAAGCGTTGTGGTAACAACATTCTGGCTCATGATCTCCGCCACTTTGAGATGCCGTTTATGTTCCTTGTATGCCTGATCGGAAATGCTCGGGAATTCAATACCGGGTTTTTTTGGTAAAGGCATAGTGGATCAGTTGAATGAAACCCGGTTCTTCCTAATAAATATGTCGATACCAGCAGCTGCCGGAGCTGCACGATATTCACAGGAGCGTCGCAGGAGCGTTACAGGAACAGGTTATGAGCAGGCATCGTCCGCCGGATCTACCGGTTTTCCTGGCAGGAATGGAATCCCCTCCGGCAGGATGACCCGGAACTGCCGTCTCGTTCCAGCGGAGGATACCGGGGGATACCAGGCAATACCGTGCTTACCGGGATCTTCCCAATAGAATTGCAGGAAGTATTTTCCGGATTTTCCGGGGGCACTGCCCACGAAGTTACGATATACTATAACATACCGTATCCCGATATCAGTAACAGAGAGAACCGTGATTTTACGTATATTTCATACTCTATGTCGATGATGAACCGGTCCTGCTCGACACCTGCAAACGGTTCCTGGAGCAGGGGGGCAGCTGAGTATCGATATCACAACCTCTCCTGCTGAAGCACTCGATCTTCTGAAATCCCGGTTCTACGATGCCGTTGTCTCCGATTACCAGATGGGGGATACGGACGGCATCGAACTGTTAAAAAAGTGCGCAAATCGGGAAACACCACCCCGTTCATCCTGTTCACCGGCCGGGCGCGGGAAGAAGTCATCATCGAGGCTTTGAACGAAGGAGCCGACTTCTATCTCCAGAAAGGCGGGGACCCGGCATCGCAGTTCGCGGAGCTTGCCCACAAGGTCCGGCAGGCGGTCCAGAAGAAAAATGCGGAAGTGCGGATCCGTGACCTCGAACGCAGGGAGGCGGATACCATCAACTTCCTTCCCGATGCCACGTTTGTCATCGACATTCACGGGGTTGTGATCGCATGGAACCGGGCGATCGAGGAGATGACCGGCATCCCCGCACGGGAGATGCTCGGCAAGGGGAACTACGAGTACACGCTCCCGTTTTACGGCAAGCGCCGGCCGATCCTTGCCGACCTGGTCTTTGAGCCCGAGGAGACCGCCAAAAAATATTACCAGGTCCTCCGGCGGGAGGGATCCCTCCTCCTTGCAGAGACCAGCCATGCCCGCCTCAGGGGAAACCCGCAGTAATCTCGATCAAGGTATCCCCGCTTTATAACAACAGGGGGACGGTTGTCGGGGCTATCCAGTCCATCCAGGATATAACCGGACAGAACAGGCGGTAAAGCGCTGCTGCCGGATGCCGGACAGATCCCGGTTTAATTACAGCGACGCAAATTCTTTTTGTATTTTAAAATAGTACTCGTCCGAGAGCTTGTCGGTGAGATTATATTTTTTGTATACCCGGTCTGCATAATGGTAGTTCATCCGGTCGATGAGAACGTAATCGATCTTCCCTTTCAGGAGCGCTGCAAGCCCTTCCGCGCCCGGGAGCACCGGGGCAACCATGGCATAGGTCCTGATGCCTGCCGCATGAAGGGTGTCGAGCGCTGCGATCCGGTCCCCGACTGGCGGGGCATCGGGTTCGAACAGTTTCCTGACCGCATCGTCTGCGGTGGTCACGGAGAACCCCACCTCAAAATCCCGGGCATTCGCAATGATGTCCATGTCCCGGAGAACAAGCGGCGACCGGGTCTGGATGATCGCCGGCCAGCCGTTATCCGCAAGGATCGCGAGGCATTGCCGGGTGATCCGGTATTTCTCCTCAAGAGGCTGGTACGGGTCGCAGACCCCGCTCACCCAGACGCGTGCCTTTGCCTTTTTACGGATCTCCTTTTGCAAAATTCCGGGGGCATTGACCTTGACATCGACGAATTCCCCCCAGGGCTCGCAGTGCCCGGTCACCCGCTTCATGAACCGGGCATAGCAGTACGAGCAGCCGTGCTGGCAGCCGGTGTACGGGTTGATGACCCAGGGATAAATCTTCGATTTCGTAAGAAGGGTCTTTGCCTCAACTTCCCTGACAAGGAGCGTCATTGCAGATCCGTGATCCGGTATTGTCGGCCGGGGGATTTTAATGTCCGGGTCAGGAAATCCAACCCGGGATAGTGCCGGAAAATATACCCGGTAAAACATGCCGGAAATTGTACATGGGTTTTGCCAGCCGGAAGAAGTTGGAAAAAGGAACGTCGCCCGGGTTGCATATACGGGGTAATTCCATCCCGGTCCCATAATCCGGTGAAAGCTCTGCAATCCCGTCAGAGTTCCAGGATCGTTCCGGATCGCTTCACCGTATCGACAAGTGCAACCGTGCTTTTCCCGGTCAGGTGCCCGTACACTTCACCGGGATTGACCACCAGCAGGGAACCGGCATTCCGTACCTCCGGCCGGTGCGTGTGCCCGTACACCAGCAGATCGAGCGAGCCGTACCCGGCAAGGGTCTGGAGCAGTTCGCGGTCATCGCCGTGCAGGAGCGCAATCTTCATTCCCCCCAGGTCGATCCGGGCAAATGTCCCGGCAATCTTCATATCCGAAAGCCGGGCGGATCTCTGCCCGAGAAGGTACCGGTCCCCGTCGTTATTCCCAAACACCCCTGTCAGGGCGGCTGCCAGGTCTTGCAGCGTGTCGATCATGAACGGCGAGACAAAGTCCCCGGCATGCAGCACATGCTCCACGCCCTCGCGGTTGAACCGTGCGACTGCCTTCCTTGTCTTTTCAATATCGTCGTGGGTATCGGACATGACACCGATGAGCATACCGTCCACCACGGTTCCTTTCCCCGGCAGCCTGATAAGCATTTTCACGCACCCGGGACGCGGGACGGGAATTTTTTCCCGGTTTATTTTTACGGCACCAGAATCACCCGGACCGGAAAAATGCAACGATCCCATCGCCCGGAGGATTTCCCATGAATATTCCGTCCGGAACAGCGGGTGAGGATACGCAAGTTATATATTACAGGTCTGCAGATTGGGCTCTTATATTTCAGGCTGTTGGGGGGAGAGTATGGGGATGTTTTTGAAAAATCTAAAAAAATGCAAAGGGTCACAGCAATGCAGCGGGCCGGTTGGAACGGCACGAACAACCGTACGGGCAGAACCGCACGCAGGAATCCTCCTTATCATGGGATTCCTCGTTCTTACCGCCTGCATTCCGGCAACCCTTGCAGCGGATACGACGGAAAAGGTGGGGTACATCACGGTCGGGCTCGCACCGGTCGCCCATTTTGAATCGAATTATGCCTACAACGTCGTCCCGACCACCGTCGCATTCCAGGATTTCTCGACCGGGACAAAACCGCTTACCTACCTCTGGGACTTTGGGGACGGAGGGACGTCAGCTGACGCAAACCCTTCGCACACGTACATCCGGCAGGGATTGTACACGGTCAGCCTCACGGTGACGAACCGGTACGGCACCAGCACCGAGACCAAGACTGATTACATCGCGATCGGTCTTGGCCCGCGTGCCGCATTTACGGCACATCCCACGACGGGAAGCGTACCCCTGATCGTCATGTTCACGGACCAGTCGACCGGTCACCCGACCTCCTGGAAATGGTACTTCGGCGACGGCTCCACCTCGACGGAGCAGAACCCGTACCACTCGTACCGGGCGGCAGGGGATTACACGGTGATCCTGTCGGTATCCAACGAGTACGGTTCCTCGGACACCTCGAAAGCGTACCTGATCCATGTTATCCCTGCGCTTAATGCACGGTTTACGGCAAAACCTGACTATGGCAATGTCCCGCTTGTCGTGAAATTCACCGACACCTCGACCGGGACTCCCGAAGCATGGTACTGGGACTTTGGCGACGGGACAACTTCGGCAGAACCCGACCCGGTGCACACGTTCACGACGCCCGGTACCTATGATGTCAACCTGACGGTGACCCGCGGGATGGACAAGGACTCCGCGTTTGACACGATCACGGCCGGCGGCGTGCCGCTCGCAGATTTTGTCGCGGATGCAACGACGGTCGGGGTCGGGACGGCGGTCCGTTTCACCGACCAGTCGAAGTACGATCCCGAATCATGGTCCTGGGATTTCGGTGACGGCGGGAAAGCGACCGGGCAGAATCCCGTGCACACGTATACCGTCAAAGGGATCTACACGGTTGCCCTGACCGCGACCAACAAAAACGGCGCGGACACCGAGATAAAGAAAGGCTACATCACGGTCGGGGTCGTCCCGGTGGCGGATTTCTCCGTCGAGATCCCGTCCTACCAGCGCGGGACCCGGGTCCAGTACGCACGGTTCACGGATTATTCAAAAGGCAATCCGACGGAATGGCTCTGGGACTTTGGCGACGGGACAACCTCTACCGAGCAGAACCCGCCGCTTCACTTCTATAACAGGGACGGCTCGTACACGGTGTCGCTGACGGCAATGAACATGTTTGGCCAGGACACGGAAGTCAAACGGGATATCATCACGGTCAGGGAAGGCCCCCGTGTGGACTTCGTCGCGGACAAGACCCGGGTGAGCGTCAACCGGTACGTCCACTTCACCGATCTCTCGACTAATAACCCGGTGGACTGGCTCTGGGATTTCGGCGACGGCCAGCTTGCCTCCGTCCAGAACCCCGACCACGTGTACCGGCAGGAGGGAACGTACTCGGTCACGCTGACGGTTTCGGACGGGCGGACAACTATCAGTCACCGGAAGGCCGGCTATATCACGGTCGTGGAGATTCCGGAAGCAGACTTTGAGGCGGACAAGATAAAAGGCGTCACGCCGTTTTCCGTCTCCTTCACGGACAAATCCGCTGGAAACCCGACATCATGGAAGTGGGACTTTGGCGACGGCACAACATCCGCAGAACAGAACCCGGTCCATACCTACAAGACTGCCGAAGGATCGTCAATCAACGCCTATACCGTGAAACTGACGGCAGTTAATAAAAACGGGGAAGATACGAAGACAAAGGAGCAGTACATCACCGTAACCATGGGACCGGTCGCAGAATTCACGGTTGACGAGCGGTCCGGTAAAGCGCCCTTCATCGTAAAATTCCGCGACCTCTCGACCGGGAACCCGGCAACATGGAAGTGGGAGTTCGGCGACGGGACCGTATCCTTCGAGCAGAACCCGGTGCACCTGTACCCGTACGAAGGTGCCTACGATGTCCGGCTCACGGTTGCAAACGCGTACGGCACGGACACGATCTTCAAGACGGGAACCTCGTCCCAGCGCGGCAGCGCGTCACCTGTGCCGCTGACACCTGCTGCAACCACGGTTGTCAAAACCACGGTCATGCCGGAGACAACGGAGCAGGAAACCTCGCCGTCGCCTGCCGGGACACCGGTTACGGCTTCTGCGACAACAACCTATGCGCCGGTATCCCCGGTAATCCCTGTTATCGCAATCGGGACCATGCTTGCGGTTCTGGCGCTTGCGAAACGGAGATATTAGTTCTCTCTTTTTTTTTACCGGTTTTTTTACCGGTTTTTCAGGTTCTCCCGGATAACCGGTAATTCTTTTGGGAACCAGTCCCTGATTTTTCCGGATATTCCCGAAAAGTTCCCTGTTATGTGCTGGTACATAAAAAAATGCTCTGTAGAAACGCAGATTATTCGAAGATTCATGCATACATAATGAAAACAAGGGGTCTTTCATGGTAAATCCTCAATTACCCCAATAAATTATAAAATTACGATAGTCCCCGCCCAGTGCG
>CAZNLI010000029.1:0-20385 GCA_964574125.1 uncultured Methanoregula sp. | reverse complement strand
AAGCTGACCGTCACCATCCGGAAGAAGTCGCAGCCAAACAAACCCTTCAAGGAGCAGATGACGACCGACACCCTGATAGCCTCCATAAAGAAGGAGACCGAAGGAAAACCGTTCCGCCCGCTCTATACGCCAAAACTGCTCTCGAAGAAAGCGCGGTATATCTGATCTCTCTACGGGATCACAATCTTTTTTCTATAAACGACAGTTCCGCCGGATTTCTGAACCTTTGAAAATCCTGTATTGCGGTATAATGTCTTACAGCGGGTTCGAGATATTGTATCCGACAGTCTGTTGTCCCGGGTCCTCTCGCTGCGCCCCGTTGCCGAACCGGAACCTGCCCTGCGGGATGACGATCTCGAACCGTGCGCCTTTTCCTTCGACACCGGTTTCGCTGATGCTCATGCCGGTGATCGCGAGGATCTCCCGGGCAAGAAAGAGCCCAAGGCCGGTATTCTCCCCGAAGCCGCGCTCGAAGATTTGTTCCTTGCACGATTCCGGGATCCCGATACCGTCATCCTCGCAGAACATGACGATCTTCTCGCCATCTTCATGGATGCCAAACGAAACCCGGGTGAGCCTGCCCCCGTATTTCATGGAATTTTCTATCAGGTGATCGACCACCCGCTCAAAAAGCGGATCCGCGTAGCATTCGAGCCCATGGAGCGAACATTCGATGCGGACTCCCGGAATTTCACGCTGGTCGATTACCCTTGCAATAATCCCCTCGACATTCTGCCATACCGGCGTGTTGACACCCAGGTCCTGGTAATCCCGCGCAAAAGAGATCTGGCGGAGGATATCCTGTGCGGTCCTCGTAACCTGGCTGAGGTACCGTTCGGTCTCGGGAGATGTGCCGGCTGCACGTGCGAGATCCGTGTATGCCAGAAGCCCGGTGATGTGGTTGCAGATGTCGTGCCGGGTCACGCTGCTCATCAGGCTGAGCTTCCTGCTTGTCTCCTCCAGGTGGCTCTCGGCTTCCCGGATATCGCTGATGTCCCGGACAGTCTCGATTGCCCCTACCAGGTTTCCGGCATTGTCATAGAGCGGGGTTGCTTTTGCCCACAGCTGGAGATGACGGCCTTTTGGGGTGGCGTCGATTGTTTCAGCCACAAGCCCGTTTCCTTCCCTGCGGACATTGATATAGGGTTTTAATGCGACTTCGTCATCCGACGCCATCACAAGGTCGATGAGCATCTCGCGGCGGTTCCCATAGAACGGGATCGCGTACTCATAGTCGCTCTTCCCGAGGATTTCCGAAGCGGGGATGCCCGTCATCTCTTCCATGGCAAGGTTCCATGCAATGACCTTTCCCCTCCTGTCGATGACAAGCGTTGCATCCGGCAGGAAGTTGATGATATCATGGAGCCTTCGTTCGGAGTGTGCAAGTTCGGTCTCGGACTGGCGGCGGAGAACCGCCTGGTACACCATGTTCATCAGCTCGGCGAACTGGGCGCGGGGGTTGCCGCCTTTCTGGACATAGAAGTCAGCCCCGCAGTTGAGCGCTTCGATGATCACCTCTTCCCTGCTTCTTCCGGAAAAAAGGATAAAGGGTATATTCCGGTACTGCTGGCGGACCAGCTTGAGAAAATCGATCCCGTCGGTCTCCGGCATCTGGTAATCCGAGATGATGGCGTCGTACGTCCCGGATTTCAGTCTCTCGATTGCTTCCGTTACCGTTGCCACGGTATCGACACGGATATTGCCAAGCCGTTCGATGTATTCCTTCGTCACCTTCCGCAGGATCTCCTCATCGTCAACATACAGCAGGGCAATATCTGTCATGAGTTATCGTCAAAGCGGATTATTAATATCTAAAGGATCCTCCTTTAAATCCTTTTCTTAAATCTCAAAAGATAAATATCAGAATCAATATCCACGACCAATGTATGGCAATAGAACAAAAATGCAGGAATCCTGGGACCGGGCTTTCCGGAAAACCGTTACAGCACCGGTGATGTATGAGTGAGCGGGGTAAGTTTTGCAATCACCCGTTCAACCTGCCGCACAGATGTCCCGGTATAGGTGTCCGGTGCAAGCAGTCGTTCAAGATCCTCTTTTGAGCAGAACCGGACGACCGCAGGTTCGACAGCGAGCACCTCGGCAAGCGGGCGGCCTTCGGCAAGCGCCTGCATGCTTGCAACCCGCACGTGCTCGTGGGCGTCCTGCCGGTTCATCCCCCGTTTTGTCAGTTCGATCATCACCGATTCCGCCATGTTGATGCCGTGCAGGAAGTTCAGGTTGCGCCGGATGGCAGCCCGGTTGATGACGAGCCCCCGGACGATCCCGTTCATCAGCCGGAGGCAGTGGTCGGTTAAGATCGTGGCCTCGGGAAAGATGACCCGCTCGCAGGAGGAGTTCGTGAGATCCCGCTCGTCCCAGAGCGTGTTGTTGGCAAGCGCCGGTCCAACAGAGGATCGGATGATCCGGGCAAGGCCGCAGACCTGTTCGCTCTTGATCGGGTTCCTCTTGTGAGGCATCGTGGACGAACCCACCTGTTTTGCCCCGAAGGCTTCCTCAACCTCGCCGATCTCCGTTCTCTGGAGCGAGCGGAGCTCGATGCCGATCTTATCCAGCGTTGTCGCAACGTTTGCAAGGAACATGAAGTATTCCGCGTACCGGTCCCGTGCGATCACCTGGTTCGAGACGTCCACCGGGTTGAGCCCCAGCATCTCCATCATGGTTGCCTGGATCCCGATCGCCTTCTCGCCGAGTGCCGCCTGTGTTCCCACCGCGCCGGTCATCTGCCCGACAAGGACCCGGGGGCGGAGCTGCTCCATCCGTTCGATATGGCGTCCGACCTCGGATGCCCAGATCGCAAACCGCAGGCCATAGGTTGTAGGCACCCCCTGCTGCCCGTGGGTCCTTCCGACGCAGACAAGGGTCTTTGTGTCGGCGGCGCGGGAAAGAAGTGCGGCAAGGAGCAGCCTCATTTTTTCGTCCATGAGATCGAGCGCCTGTTTGAGCTGGAGGCCGGTTGCCGTATCGAGGATATCGTTGGAGGTTGCCCCGTAATGGACCCATCTTCCCGCGTCGCCGCAGACCTCGCTTACCGCGCGCACGATCGCCATCATGTCATGGTTGATCTCGGCCTCGATCTCCTTTGCCCGTGCAAGCGATGCCTTCTCTGCGTTTGCCGCAATCGTATCCGCATCTGCCTGCGGGATCATCCCGTGGGCAGCTTCGGCTCTTGCAAGGGCCGCCTCAGCTGCAACGATGCAGGAGAACCGGTTCTGTTCGCTCCAGACGGCACGCATCTGGTCCGTGCCGTACCGTTCCTCGATCGGATGGACTGGCATAGCAACAGATGGATCGTTTTAGGATATAGCGCTAGGTGATCCGGGCCGGTAAACCAGGTTGCAGGAACCGGGAGCAGCATGCCTGTCCGCGACTCATGCGGAACGAGGCGGAACGGAGAAACCGCCCGATAACCGGCACCGTTCCGAAATCGAACGTAAAGGAACATATATCCCATTGGACATTTTCACCCCGCGTTCCGGCGCTAATAAAACCCGGCAGCGCCAAGTATATCTGATGGACTCCTTCGATGCCTTCTTCCCGTACAGCCGGTACCGTCCCCGGCAGAAGGAGATGCTTGCGTTTGCCGCAGCCATTGCGCGGGACGGGGGCATCGGGATGATCGACGCGCCGACCGGCAGCGGGAAGTCGAGCGTGATCGCATCCCTCCTTGCAGAGCGGGGGAAACGCAAGGTGCTGGTTGCGGTCAGGACCAAGAGCCAGCTGGAGACCTTCATCCGCGAGACCGCGCTCATCCGGAAGAAACAGCCGGCTCTCAGGGTCGCATACCTCATGGGCAAGGGAGGCATGTGCCCGCTGGGGGGACAGGGGGACGTGTACCGGCGCTGCGAAGGGGTCAAGACCCTCTCGACATCCTTAATGCGGGACCGTGCGGAGAAGGGCGCGTTAACTCCCGCAAAAGACCCGTTCATCCTCCAGCAGATCCGGCGCATGGACCGGGAGCACCCGCTCATCTGCCCGCACTTCATCCAGAGCCGGATGTTTATTGCCGCCGACAACGGGCAGCTCCGGATGGTGCCGTCGGCCCAGCTCCGGGGAAGGTCCGATCGTGTCATCGATGAGATGGTCCCGCCACGGGAACTCGGGCCATTCAGCGAGGGGCTCTGCCCGTACGAGCTGATGCTCCATGCGGCACGGGATGCCGACGTCATTATCCTGAACTATTACCACATCTTCGACCGTGCGATCCGGGAACAGCTGTACCTCCAGCTCTCGCTTGAACCAGAGAACATCCTGCTGCTCATCGACGAAGCCCATAACTGCGGCGAAGTGATGCAGGCGGTTGAGAGTGTCTCCCTTGACGAACGGGACATCGAACAGGTCTCGCACGAGCTTACCTCCATGCGGCGCCGGAGCAAGAGCGCCGACGCGGTTGCCGGCATCCTGCCCCGGATCACGGACTTCATCGACGGGCTTAAGAACTCCGCAGAACCGGAGGACTGGTTCGATCCCGCGATCTTCGACCGGATGGTTGTCCGCGGATCCCTGTACAGCCGGATGAACGAGATCGTCGACGACCTCTTCAGCCTCACGGATACCATCCGGGAGAAGAACGTGAAAGCCGGTGAGTTCCAGGAGACCGCCATCGAGCGCCTGACAACCTTCCTCTTCCGGCTTGACGGGGCGGTGACCGACCCGTCGTACCTGACCGTGTACCGGCGGCAGGAAGAGGGGATCGTCCTCGAGGTCCGGAGTATCGACCCTGCGGCTGGTCTCAGGGACATATGCAGCGGGCACCATGCCGCGCTGCTCATCTCAGGGACGCTCTCCCCTGTAAGCAGCTATGCAAAGTACTACTTCGGCGATCTTCCGGTTGCGACGCTCACGCTTCCCGCAACGTTCCCGAAAGAGAACCGGCTCATCCTTGCCGCGCAGGACATCACCACGGCATACTCGATGCGGCAGGACCGGAACAACACCGCCCTCATCTCGGAGTATATCGGCAGTTTTGCATCGGTTGGCGGCAACTGCGCCGTCTATTTCCCGAGTTACCAGATCCTCGATCAGTACGCAAGGCTCTGCGGGGAGAGGATCCGGAACAAGCGGGTCTTCATCGAGCCGCGGGTTGCGGCAGATGCCGGGGCGGCGCTCGCGGAATTTCTCGCGCTGCCAGACCGGGGGGAAGCCGGCGTCCTCTTTGCCGTCTGCGGCGGAAAATGGAGCGAAGGGCTCGATTACCGGGGGGAGATGCTTGCCGGGGCGATGGTCATCGGTCTCCCGCTCGCCCCGTTCAACCGGGTCCGGAAGATGGTGATCGAGTACTTTACCCGCAAGTTCCCGGACGAGGGGGAGTTTTTATCCTACACGCTCCCGGCGATCAATCGTGCGTTGCAGGCGCTTGGCAGGGTCCTTCGCACCCCGGAGGACCGGGGTGTCCTTGTCTTTGGCGAGCGGCGGTTCCTGGAGATGCGGGTTTTAACGGCCCTTCCCGCATGGATCCGGGACGAGATGGTCCCCTGCGATGCTGCCGGATTTCAAGAGAGGATCGCCCGATGGAAGTGATCGAAGGCTCCTGCCGGTTCGGCCTCTGGTTCGTGAACGTGAGCTGGAACGAGGCCTTTGTCTACCGGGTGAGATTCTCGACGACCGGGACAGACGGGCCGGTTCCCGCCCCGATCCGGGAGTACTGTGCAGGCCGGCCTGCGGACTTTTCCGCATTGTCCAGCAACGCGTTTTTCACGATGGGCGAGGTATACGCAGACATCTACCGGGAAGTGCAGGCAGTACCGTATGGCATGACAGCCACGTACGGGGAGATCGCAGAGCGTGCGGGAACCGGCCCGCGGGTTGTCGGGCAGGCCATGGCCCGCAACCCGACGCCCCTCGTGATTCCCTGCCACCGGATTGTCGGCGCCCGGGGCATCGGCGGTTTTTCACCCTCCGTTGAGATCAAGGAAGCACTCCTTGCCATGGAAAAAAAGGTGACTACAATATACAGGAGAACAAAAACTGTAGGTAATGGCGGCGAGGGGCACGCATCCCGGTTGCGGGGTGGACCGGTGAAGCGGGGGAACCTATGAAGGCGGGCAGTACCGGCAGCAGCACGATCCGGGTTGCCGTGAAAAGAAAAAGTCTCCGGAGCGACCGTTAATGCGATCGGCGGTGATCCTTGTCGGGGGAGAGGCACGGCGGGCCAATGGCGAAGAGAAATATTTCTTCCGGTACCAGGGGAAGACCTTCATCCAGCGGCAGATCGATTCGCTCCGCCCCGTTGTTGACGAGATCATCCTTGTCGCCCGCGACCCCGGACAGTGCGGCCGGTTCTCTCACATCGCCGGCATACAGTGCATCACCGATATCCGGCGGGGAATAGGGCCGATAGGCGGCCTGCATGCCGGTGCCCTTGCCGCAAAAGGGGATCTCATCTTTGTCTCGGCGTGCGATATGCCGTGCATCCAGACCGACGTTGTCCGCCATCTCTTCGATGCAATCGGCACGTACGATGCGGCAATCCCCTGCTGGAACAGCGAAATGCTCGAACCCCTCCACGCGGTTTACCGGAAATCCGTTCTCACGGATTACCTGCAGAGCCATGTGCCTTTCTCCCTGCGCCCGATGATCCGGAGTATCAGGACCCGTTATGTCCCGGTGGAAGAGTTGCGGAAGTTCGATCCCGGTCTCAGGACCTTTACCAACATCAACCGTCTTGAAGAACTCCACGAATTCCACCAGAACAATGCATGATTCGTCCGGTGCAGCCGATTACGGGTGTGGAATTTAAGAATATAGCCGGTTATTCCCGCATTTTTCTGTGGAAGTATATATATTTTAAGATTGTAACGTAATACCAGAATACCGGACAAAGGAATGTAACCGGAAAATACGGTCCTGCATTTCTTTGCTCTCGATCCTGCTGAGCGTGACCGAATGGGAAAGATTGATCGTACACTGAGTACACCGCTGCAGATTGGGCTTCTTGCCGTGGCAACGGTCTGTGCGATCTTCCCCTCTGTCTATTCCCTGACCCACGGGATCTTCGAAGTTTTTCCCTTCCTCTATATTCTGCCGATCATCCTTGTTGTTTATTTCTTCCCGCGATATTCAGTACTTTATTCCCTTGCGATAAGTATCACGTACATCAGCCTTGTCTATTATTACGGGTCATTCGATCCGAACCTCATTGCCATCTCAACCGCCTGGTTTGCCATCCTTATCGTAATCGGTGTGGTGGCATCGTCCTATGCGAACCAGTACAGGAATGAGAACGAAAAAATCCGGAAGGTCTTTGAGGCTGCACAGGACGGGATGTTCTGTTTTGACCAGCGGACAAAAGAGATCCGCGAGATCAATCCCATGTGCGCAAGGATGCTCCGTTACGAGCGCGAGGAACTGATCGGGCAGGATATCTCCGTTATCTGGTCCAACCCGGTAGAAATTGACGAGTTCATTAAGGGTATTTCCGATACCTCGGTCTCGTCGCAGCGCGAGATCCTGCTTACTACGAAAGACGGGACGAACTGCCGGTGCATCGTCTCGGCAATCCTCTCCCGGAACAACCTTGTCCTTTGTTCCGCGTTCGATATCACGAGCGGGAAGACTCCCGATGAGGCGGTACGCCAGACGCTCGACGAACTGGACAAAAAGGTGAGAGAACGGACGTCGGAACTCGAAAAGATCAACGAGCAGCTGAAAGCGGAGATACTTGAACGCCGCAAGTTCGAGCGGGAGATCTTCTCAGGCAACATGAAGAACCGACATGATGAAGGGGGCGGGCACTGAATGGACCAGTTCGAACAAAACGAGAAGGCAGAGAACCTCGACCTGCTGTGGGACACCGCAATCGGGGTCACGGTCCTTGTCTCGCTTGCCGCAACCGTCTATTCCCTTGTCCACAATATTCCGGACGTATTCCCGTTTCTGTACTTCCTCCCCATCATCCTTTTTGTCTATGTCCACCCGGACCGGGGCGTGATCTTCTCCATCGTGCTCTCCGGCGCCTATATCTTCCTTGTGTACTACTTCGGTTTTGCCGATCCCAAACTGATTGCAATCTCGACTGCCTGGTTTGTAATCTTCATCACGATCGGCGTTGTCACATCCTCGTTTGCGATGAGCCTGCGAAACGAGGAGTACAAATTCCGTCGGATCTTCGACAATTCCCAGGCCGGGATCTTCGCGTTCGATTACCGCAATCTCCAGATTACGGACATCAATGAGAAGTTTACCCGGATGCTCCGGTTTGAGCGGCGAAGCGACCTGCTCAACCGCGATCTCTCCATAATCCTCCCTGATCAAACCGAACGCGAGATTTTCGTCGAGAAGATCCGGTCCAGCACGAACCAGGGCGAGATCGAGTTCCGGATGACGGCGCATGATGGCAGCACCCGCCTTCTCCTCGTGACTGCAACGGTCGTCCCAAATTATTCCGTGGTTTGTTCGGCTGTCGATATCACCGACCGCAAACAGGCCGAGGATATCATCCAGAAGGCACGGGCCGAATTAGAGACCCGCGTCCGCCAGCGGACCGAGGAACTGACCCAGGCGAACGAGATCTTACGAGCGGAGATCGAAGACCGCAAACGGTTCGAAAATGCAATACGGCTTGCCAACAGGAAACTGAACACGCTCTCCAATATCACCCGGCATGACATCCTCAACCAGATCACGGCTCTCGGGATGACGCTCTCGCTTGCAAAGGAGTATACGGCAGATCCGAAGATCCTGGATTACCTCGACCGGATTGACGTGCTCACCCAGCGGATCCAGAAACAGATCCAGTTCACCCGCGATTACCAGAATATCGGGACGCTTGCCCCCCGGTGGCAGCTTGTCAGCGAGGCTATCAGGAACGCAATGGCCGATATCCCCGGGAACAATGTCACAATCGAAGTTTCGTTCGATGACGTGGAGATCTATGCCGACCTGCTCCTTGAGAAGGTCTTTTTCAACCTCATGGAGAACTCGTTGCGCCACGGGGAAAAGGTAAGCCGGATCCGGTTCTCTTCAAAGATCGCAGGTGACTGCCTTGCAATCCTCTGTGAGGATGACGGCGTTGGCATCCCGGACCATGCCAAGGAGAAGATCTTCAAGCAGCAGTATTACCGGAATACCGGCTACGGGCTCTTCCTCATTACCGAGATCCTTGGGATCACAGGGATCACCATCCGGGAGACCGGCGAACACGGGGAAGGGGCGCGGTTTGAGATCCTTGTCCCGGCAGGATCCTTCCGTTTCACCAGCAGAAAACCGGACGCAGAATCATCGCAGTGATACGGATCTCTCCCTGTTTTAAAAAATTAGGCATGGGCGTTTTTCCTATTACATGCCCGCAGCCCATTCCCGACAGCCAAGACTGGTAATCTCCCCCATCAAAGAATCCCCGGGGCTTTAAGGTATGCCCTGCTTCCGGTTCAGAGGTTCTTCTTCCTGCCGCTTGCGTCGCGCATATAATGTCCGAACTCGCTTTCGAGGAGCGCGCTTCCCGGTATGACCGGGCCGTCGCGGCAGATCCGGAGCCCGTCCGGGTCGATGCAGCACGAGCCACAGACCCCGACCCCGCACTTCATGTACCGGTGGAGCGAGAACTCGGTCTTCTTCTCGATCCCGACCTCCGTGACTTTGGTGAGCACCGCCCGCATCATCATCTCCGGCCCACAGACAGCGATCCGGTCGTAGGCCCCGAGGTTGATCTCGTCCATCAGGTTTGTCACAAATCCCTTGCAGCCAAGGGATCCGTCGTCGGTTGCAATCTGGAGATCCGTGCATTCGTCAAGCTGGTCCACGAAGAGGAGTTCGGATTCCGTCCGCGCCCCGAGCAAAAAGGTCATGACACAATCGCCCCGGGCGAGCGGCAGGAGCGGCGCTGCCCCGATGCCTCCGGCAATTGCAAGGATCCGTTCGCCGGCCGAGAACCCGTTGCCAAACGGCCCCCGGATCCCGATCCGGTCGCCGGTTTTTTTCGCAAAAAGCGCTTCCGTTGCGTCGCCCACTTTCTGGACGGTGATCGAATGGTCCGATGAGAGTGCCATCGGGATCTCATCCGTGCCGGGTACCCAGACCATGACAAACTGGCCGGGACTGAACGGGATGACAGGCGTGAAGGAAAAGGTCCGGATCGCCGGGGTTTCCCGCCGGATGTCCGTTAAGGTTACCGTGACCGGGAGTCCCTCACTCATGGGCGCACCCCACGATCCTGTCCGCTGCTATCCCGTCTTCTGCATAGAGTTTTCCGGCAATTGAGGAGAAAATGCGGATATCTGCCTGCACCGCACTCCCGATCTCGACTGCGGACGCTCCTGCCATTATCATTTCAACGACATCTTCCGCCGAACCGATCCCGCCGCACCCGATGATCGGGATATCGACTGCATCGTAGAGCTCATACACGCACCGGACCGCGATCGGGAAGATCGCTTTTCCCGAAAGCCCCCCGAACCGGTTGCCGAGGACCGGGCGGCGAAGACCGGTCGAGATGCGCATTGCCTTGACCGTGTTGATTGCGACAATCGCGCTCGCGCCCCCCCGCTCGGCAGCCTTCCCGATACCGGTGATGTCCGTGACGTTGGGCGTCACCTTCACCCAGACCGGCATGCCAAGCCGGGCGACAGCCTTCGTGCAGGACTCAACGAGAGCGGGGTCCGTGCCGAGCGCCGAACCGTACCCTTCCGCATGGGGGCAGGACAGGTTCATCTCGATGCCGGATGCAATTCCCTTAAACCACCCGGCAACAGTTGCAAACTCTTCGGGATTTCCGCCAAAGACGCTGGCAATCACCGGTTTTTTTGCAAGAGACCTGAGTTCATCGACGAATTCGCGGGAGGGGTTTGGCAGGCCCATTGCATTGAGGAGCCCGTCTTCAAGGACAACGAGACAGGGACCGGCATGGCCGTTCTTGGGAACGGGGCCGATCGATTTTGTCACAACCCCCCCGGCGCCTGCTCCCAGGATCCGTCCGAGAGACGCACCGGTTGTGCCAAGGATACCCGCGGCAAGCAGGAGATGATTGTTGAGAGATATGCCCCCCACGTTCACAGGTCCGGGCCTGAGTGTGACCATCCATCAGAAAATGGTCGTTATTTATTATTAGCATACCCATAGGTAGATCAGATGGTACGCCTCGCCGTAATGGGTGTCGGCAGGGTCGGCGGAGAAGTTGCCTACCTCACCGCTGCGCTCGGGATCGCTGACGAACTCGTGCTGTACGACAGCGCCGCTGCCCTGTTAAAAGCACAGGTACTGGATCTCCGGCACGCCGGCCTCGATATGGATATCAGTACGAAGATAACCGACATCCGCGATGCCGGGATCTGCGTCTTTGCCGCCGGGCTCCCCCGGAATCCTGCAATCCGGACCCGCGCCGATCTCCTTACCGCTAACCTGCCTGCCGCGCATGACTGTGCCGGCATCCTCGCGTCGTTTCCCGGGGTGCTCATCACGGTCACGAACCCGATGGATATCAACAACTACTACCTGCACAAGGCGGCGGCCATTCCCCGGGAGCGCTGCATCGGGTTTGGCGGGCAGCTGGACAGCGCACGGTTTGCGCTTGCCCTGCGCCAGCGCGGGATCACGGGCTTCCCCTACGTTCTTGGAGAACACGGCGAGCACCAGGTGCCGGTCTTCTCGACCCTATCGAGACCGGTTCCGGAACCGGTCCGGGAGGAGATCCTTGCGGGACTCCGCACGGCAAGCATGGAGGTCATCAGGGGAAAGGGTGGGACCGTGTTTGGCCCGGCCCTCCATATCACGGATCTCATCCGGATCATCGCGGAGGACAAGCGGGAACTCATCTCCTGCTCCTGCATCCTGGAAGGCGAGTACGGGCTCTCCCGGTGCTCCCTTGGTGTCCCTGCCCGGATCGGGAAGAACGGAATCATGAGGATCGAGGAATGGCAGCTTGATCCCTGGGAGACGGAAAAGTTGAACGAGGCCGGAAGGTTTGTTGCAGACCTGTGCCGGCAGGCAGAACCCTGACATGCCCGGCCCACAGCGAACCCCTGCCGCTCAAGACCCGCGGGAAGATCCGGCGCAGGAAATGCCGGGGGCCGCACTGCACGTGGCAATCAACCAGGTCGAGTACAGCAATGCACCGGACGGCCCCGTCATCCATGTCTTCGGGCGGGACCCGGAAGGCCGGCTCCGGCGGATCGATATCACCGGATTTCTCCCCTATTTCTATGTCCCGGAAGACCAGGCGGCTTCCGGATCCCATGACTCGCGGATCACGGTCGAGCCGGATACCCGTTACACGTCAATCCGCGGGGAACCGCTCCGGCGGCTCTATACCCGGCGCCCGTCCGATGTGCGGGAGCTGAGGGAGCGGTACCGGCACTTCGAAGCCGACATCCCCTTTGCCACCCGGTTCATGATCGATACCGGGCTCACCGGCGGCCTTTCTGCCCCCGGCACTTCGGCGGATTACCGGGAGATCCGGCCAGCGGTCGTCGATGCTCCTGCAAAGACCTGCATCATCGATATCGAGTGCGAGGACGAACGCGGGTTTCCGGATCCCCAGCGGGACGCCGTGAACTGCATCACCTGCTACGATTCCTTTGACAAGGACTATACTACTTTTTTTTTGAGCCCGTCGGGCGGGACCGTTGCCGACTTTTCGCGTGCGCAGGAATCTGGCGGGAAGGAGAACGGGTGTTTCCGCAAGGGGACGCACACGATCTGCACGTATCCCGATGAAGCGGGGATGTTTAAGGCCTTTGCCTCCTATATCGCGAGGCGCGATCCCGACATCCTCTCCGGCTGGAACTTTGTCGAGTTCGATATGCCCTACATCATGCACCGGATGGAGAAGCTGGGGCTTTCCCCGTCGGATCTCCTTGCGCGCCTGAAAGGGATGACCGAGCGGGACACGCTCCGGGGACGGGCGCTCTTCGATCTCCTGACCGCGTACAAGAAGATGCACGGGACGCTCCGGGAATCCTACCGGCTCGACGCGGTTGCGGAAGCGGAGGTGGGGGAGCGTAAGGTCCGGTATACCGGCACGATCTCGTCGCTCTGGAAAGAGGACCCGCTCCTGTTTGTCGAATACAACTTCAAGGATGTGGAGCTCTGCGTCAAGATCGATGAGAAGAACAACATCATCGGGTTTTACCGGGAGATCGCCCGGTATGTCGGCTGCCCGCTGGACAAGACCCTGAACTCATCGTCTGTCATCGACGTCTATGTTTTGCGGAAAGCCCACGGGAAGTACGTGCTCCCGTCAAAAGGGTTTGCCAATGCGGAGGAGTTCGAGGGAGCGACGGTCTTCCAGCCAAGTAAAGGAGTCCGGGAGAATGTCGTCGTGCTCGATCTCAAGTCCCTGTACCCGATGGCGATGATGACGATCAACGCATCCCCGGAGACAAAGGATCCCAACGGGGAACTTCGTGCTCCCAACGGGATCCGGTTCCGGAAAGTCCCCGACGGCCTCACCCGGAGCATCATCGCCGACCTGCTCCGCGAGCGGGACGAGAAGAAGGCCCGCCGGAATACCTTTGCATTCGGATCCCCGGACTATGTCCTCTACGACATGCAGCAGAACGTGCTCAAGGTGATCATGAACACGTACTATGGCGTGTCGGGATACGCCCGGTTCCGGCTCTATGACCGGGAGATCGGTTCTGCGGTCACTTCGGTCGGCCGGGCGATCATCGAGCATACCCGCTCGGTCATCGAGCGGCTCGGTTATACCGTCATCTACGGTGACACGGATTCCTGCATGGTGCAGCTGCCGCAGGATCTCGACCGCGAAAAGACGATTGAGACCGCCCGTGCAATCGAGAAGGCGCTGAATGCCAGTTACCAGGAGTTTGCAAAGCGCGAGCTCTCTGCCGACATGCACTTCTTCTCGATCAAGTTCGAGAAGATCTATGCCCGGTTTTTCCAGGCAGGAAAGAAGAAGCGGTACGCCGGCCGCCTCGTCTGGAAGGAAGGAAAGGACGTCGATGAGACGGACATCGTCGGCTTCGAGATAAAGAGGAGTGACACCCCCCAGATCACCAAGGTCGTCCAGAAAAAAGTGATGGAACTGATCCTCTCCGGTGCCGGTTACAGCGACGTCAAGACGTACCTTGCGGACGTTATTAAAAAATACCGGGCCGGATCCTACACGCTTGACGAGATCGGGATCCCCGGCGGCATCGGCAAGGGACTCGACGATTACGAGACCGACGATGCGCAGGTCCGGGGGGCAAAATACGCCAACCAGTACCTGCACACGGAATTCGGGAAGGGCAGCAAGCCCAAGCGGATCTATATCAAGTCCGTGACGGCAAAGTACCCCAGGACCGATGTCCTCTGCTTCGAGTACGGGGACCAGGTCCCCCCCGAGTTCGTGGTCGACCGGGAGCTGATGCTGGAAAAGACCCTCAGGCAGCCTATCTCCCGGATCATCGAGGCGCTCGGGTGGAACTGGACGGATGTCGATCCGTCCCGCACGACCCTTGCGGACTGGGGGTTCGGGTAACGCATTTTCTGTGCGCGGGTCCTGTCAAAATCGAAAAGATCCGCTTAAAGATCGCCCGGAATTTTTTGGATCCTGGAATGGCTGAATTGCACCCCGTTTTCGATTCTGAACTTTCCTGAACGATAAACCGGTAATCGGGACCGGCCGGTACGAAGCAAAAACCGTTGGACGGAAACGAGATTTAT
Organism: uncultured Methanoregula sp.; assembly: GCA_964574125.1. Lineage (GTDB taxonomy): Archaea > Halobacteriota > Methanomicrobia > Methanomicrobiales > Methanospirillaceae > MVRE01. Next base: position 5,766 of record CAZNLI010000029.1, on the reverse strand, counting down.
CCATTCCGTTTCCCAACACAACACTCATGCAGCTGAGCTGCAAAGGGAGGAAACACCAATGAAACGACCCTTTGGAATTCTCACAGGATTAGTCTTAGTCCTTGCACTCGTTACCGTGACAGGAATCTGTGCAGCCGATGAGAACACGACCGTAACGGCAACGGAAACCGTTACTGAGACGGTAACTGCAACCCCGACAGAAACCGTTACGGAAACGGTCACCGCAACGGCAACGCAGACTACGATTGCCGACAATTCAGATGACAACGCAGATGATGGTGATACCGGTGACGGTTCTTTCGGCCCCGGCAATCCGCTGTACGGCCTGAAGATCGGGCTCGAGAACCTCGACGAGACCTTCACGTTCAATGAGACCGACAAGCTGAACAAGCAGATGAACCATGCAAGGCTCCGGCTCGCCGAAGTACGGCACGAATTGCTTCTGAACAATACCGTGACTGCGGATGAGGCGCTGGCGCTCTACCAGGACAAACTCAATGCCACCCGGCTGTACCTTGACATCATTGAAAACGCGTCAAACGAAACCGGCATCCTGCATGCGCAGGAGATGGTGACAAAGCACCAGATGGAACTTGAACGTCTCCGGCTTGCAAACCCGAACAGCACGGGTCTTGCCCGGGCCTATAACAACAGCCTTGCCCTCGAACAGAAATTCGAGAATAAGACGAAGAGCCGGATCGAGCGCATCGTTGAGAAGAACAACAGGACCGTCTTAAAAGCGGTACGGCTCAATGCACGGATCCAGGAGCGCACAGAAAACCATGGCCAGAACCAGACGGTTGAAGTGCAACAGACAGAAAAAGTCCGGTATGCCGGAGGAACCGGGAACGCTGCCGGCAATACGAGCGCAACTGGCAACAAGGACGTGCGGGATAATCTTAATAAGGGGAACCAGAACGACAACCGTAATGATACCAGGAACGACAACAACAACGATAACCGGAATGACAACAGCAACGACACCAGGAACGATAACGGCAATACCAACGGCAGAGGCAGGAACAAATAACGTCTCTATTCCCCCAATGCGGAACGAATACCATTAATTTTTTCTTTGCCGGTACAAAAATTACAGAACGGAAACCCCCGATGGATCGCATACTCTGGATCACTGGCTGTATCGTCGCTGCCCTTGTCCTTGCCACTGTTGTCGCAGCGCCCGCAGATGCAGCAACCGTGCCGGACTATACCGTCACCTACACGGTTACCGTAAGCGATGACGGTTCTGCAGTCTGGCAGGTGGAATACCGGACGCTTCTTGCCACGGACAACGACACGGCGGCATTCGGGGAATACTCCGCAGCAATCGATTCCATCTACCTGCCACAGTTCCGGGAACTGATGGAGCATTCTGCCGCCCAGGCTTCCATTGCCACATCCCGCACCATGACGGTATCGGGTTTCTCCGGAACGTCCGACATCCAGACATCCCCGACCGGGAAATACGGCGTTATCCTGTACTCCTTTACGTGGCATGGATTCGCCCGGCCCGGGACTGAAATGATGATCGGGGATGCTTTTGCCAGCGGGATGTACCTCTCAAAGGACACGACGCTTGTCATCCGGTACCCCTCAGGCTGGACCGTTACAAGCATGGACCCTGTTCCCGATACGGTTCGGGACGGGCTCACCTGGTACGGCCAGCGATCCTTTGGTCCCGGCGAACCCCGGATCGTGCTGGCGCAGTCCGGATCCCCGCTCCCAATGGCCCTTGCCGGTTTTGTGGTCATCCTTCTTGCAGGAGGAGCGGTATTCGTGCTGGTGAAAAGAAAGCGCCAGAGCGATGCCGTGGATCCTCCGGAACCGGCAGCCCTCCCGCTGTCCGAGGCAGAGATCGTAAGTCTTGGGGAGCGGATTATCCAGATGATCCGCGCAAACGGCGGGGAGATGTACCAGTCCGGGATCGTGAAAAACCTCGGTCTTCCCAAGTCTACTGTCAGCAATGCACTCAATGACCTGCATGAACGCGGGCTGGTCCTCAAAGTGAAGAAAGGCCGGGAGAACCTGATACGGCTGCCATCCTGATCTCCCCGCTCACGTTTTGCAATTGGTAACCTGTCCCGGGTAACCGGAGTGATGAATTTGGCGGACTGTTGCGCGCTCTTCACTTATGGAACCCATCCTGTCCTGCGATAGCACCGTACTGGATCGGCCGGCATTCTGTCGCATCGGTTCCTAGGTTTCTCCTGTTTATTCCGGATAATCCCAATATGCCATGCAGACAATCTAAGGAAAATATATAAACCTTGTAAATTGAGCATTCTTCAGGCATGAGTATCCCGGGATTTAATTTGCGCGGTGCTATGATCCGGCCCGGTCGATGCAGGGATGGATACTGATGGCAAAACCGTCTGTCCATGACCCGCGTGAAGAAAGCATCGTCGACATGTGGCTGTTCATCATCGTCAACACGACCATCCTTGCACTTCTGATCAATATCCTGTCTATCACGTACGGGATGACCGACGTTGCTGCGCATCTCATCTACGTCCCCATCGTCATTGCCGCCTACTGGTACCCCAACCGGGGCATGATCTGTGCGTTCCTGATCTCGGGAGTTTATTTCCTGATTGTCTATGTCCTTACCGCAGGGGCGCCCCTGGAACTTGTCGCGGCCTTGATCCGCTGTGTCGTCTTTGTTGCGGTTGCCGCGGTTGTCTCCACCCTCGCCCTCCATATGCAGAAGAGCGAGATGAAATACCGGGGGATCTTTGACAATTCGGAGGCCGGGACCGGCCTTGTCAACCGGAAAAATCTTGCGATTACCGAGACGAACCAGCGGTTTGCAGCGATTCTTAATTACGATGCAGCAGGACTGGAACACATCGGTTTTCCCGGGATCTGGGTCGATGAGCACGACCGGGATGAGTTCTTCTCCCGTCTTGATAAAGCCGGCCGCGTAACAACCATGGAAACCCGCTTGTATGCCCGTGACGGTGGCATCCGGGTGGTGCTTCTCTCTGCCGGAACTCTCCCGGACAACCAGTTCGCCTGCGCCATTGTCGATATCACCGACAGGAAAAAGGCAGAAGAGTCCCTTGTTATCAAGGACCATGCGATCCGGTCCTCCATCAATGCTGTGGCCATGTTCGATTCCGGGTATACGATCACGTTTGTCAACCAGTCCCTGCTCAGGATCCTGGGCTCTGTCGATGAGAGGGATTTTATCGGCCGCAACTGGAAAAATTATTTTGAAGACGGGAAAAAATTCTCCGAATTGCAGAACGCACTCTCGGAGAAAGGCAGCTGGCTTGGCGAGCTGATTTTAAAAAAGACCAACGACACACCGTTCTATGCGATGCTCTGGGCCAATATCGTCAGAGACGAGCAGGGGAAACCGGTCTGCATTATGGCCTCGTTCATCGACATCACAGAACGCAAGCAGATGGAGATGGCCCAGCGGCGGGCGCTCGAACAGATCGAGAAGAACATCGAGCAGTTCGCCGTTCTCGGGGACCATATCCGCAACCCGCTGACTGTCATCGTCGGCCTTGCAAGCATTGCAGCAGAAGAGGTAGCGGAACGGATCATCTTCCAGGCAAAGGAGATCGACAAAATCATCACGCGTCTCGACACGGGCTGGATCGAGTCCGAAAAGGTCCGGGATTTCATCAAGCGGTACTATAATGTCGGCACCGCGGAGATCGAGACGTACCGGTCCTCGGTCATTGCGAAAGCCGGCGGCGATGAACAGCTCAAGTGACGATGCAGGCGCCGGCCTTTGGTTACCGGATGCCGATCGGGGAATTACCCGCCGCTTCCTAAACGGGCGTTCAGTTTCTTGATCTGGTCGCGGAGAGCTATTGCCCGCTCGAAATCGAGGGTTTCGGCAGCGTCCCGCATCTGTTTTTCCAGGTCGATGATGACGTTTGGGATCTCGCGCTTTGGCACGTGCTTTGTATCCTTAATCTCAACCTCTTTCTCCTTGACCGGCTTGACGATGGTCCGGGGTATGATGCCGTGCTCCGTGTTGAACGCGACCTGGAGGTCGCGCCGGCGCTTTGTCTCGGCGATCGCCCGTCTCATGGAGTCGGTCATGGAGTCGCCGTACAGGACGACCTTGGCGTTCACGTTACGGGCAGCCCGGCCGATGATCTGGATCAGGCTCCGTGCGTCCCGGAGGAATCCTTCCTTGTCGGCATCAAGGATCCCGATGAACCCGACCTCGGGGATGTCGAGGCCTTCCCGCAGCAGGTTGATCCCGACCAGCACATCGAACTTGCCGAGCCGGAGCTCGCGGATGATCTCGGTCCGGTCGAGCGTGTCGATGTCGGAATGGAGGTACCGGGTCCTGATACCGCGTTCCGAAAGGAACTCGGAGAGTTCCTCGGCGAGCTTCTTGGTGAGCGTTGTTATGAGCGCCCGGTCGCCCCGGGCGATCGCCGCGTTGACCTCGGCAATCACGTCGTCCGTCTGGCCTTCGGTTGTCCGGACGACGACTTCCGGGTCCACGAGCCCGGTCGGCCGGATGATCTGCTCGACAACATTTCCCGATCTCTTCAGCTCGTAGTCCCCGGGAGTTGCGGAGACGAAGACCACCTGCCCCATGTACTGCTCGAACTCGAAAAACTTCAGCGGCCGGTTGTCGTACGCGCTCGGCAGCCGGAACCCGTAATCGACGAGCGCCTTCTTCCGCGACCGGTCGCCGTTGTACATGCCGTGGAGCTGGGGGATCATCTGGTGGCTCTCGTCGATGATGAGGAGGAAGTCTTTTGGGAAATAATCAAGGAGACAGTACGGTTTTTCCCCGGCTTTCCTGCCATCGAAATGCCGGGAATAGTTCTCGATCCCCTTACAGGTGCCGGTCTCCGTAATCATCTCGATGTCGAAGTTCGTCCGCTGTTCAAGCCGGTGGGCTTCGATGAGCCCGAGCGTTGGCAGGACTTCATCGAGTTCTTTCCGGATTGATTCGATCGCGGTCTTCCGGGTGCTCTCCGGGGTGACAAAGTGCCGGGCCGGGTAGACATGGAAATACTGTTTCTCCTCTTTTTTTGCACCGGTGTGCTTGTCGATCTCCCGGATCTTCTCGATTGTATTCCCGAACATCTCGATCCGGATGATGTCGTTGTAGTACCCGGGAATGAAGTCGATGATGTCGCCCTTGACCCGGAACCGGCCTGGCATCAGCTCGATGTCGTTGCGCTCGAACTGGATATCGATGAGCCGGCTCATGATTTCCGTGCGGGAGATTGTCTGGTTTACTGAGATCTCGAATCCCATGCCCCGGAAATTCTCCGGGTTCCCGAGACCGTAGATGCAGGAGACGGAAGCGACAACGATGACATCGTTCCGGTGTGAGAGCGAGGCGGTTGTCGAGAGCCGGAGCTGCTCGATCCTGGGATTGATGGAAGAGTCCTTCTCGATGTACTGGTCCTTTGCCGGGATGTAGGACTCGGGCTGGTAGTAATCATAGTACGAGACAAAGTACTCGACCCGGTTCTTTGGGAAAAAATCGCAGAACTCCTGGTACAGCTGGGCGGCAAGCGTCTTGTTGTGGGCGAGCACGAGCGTCGGTTTGTCCGCGGCAACGATCACGTTTGCCATCGTGAACGTCTTGCCGGATCCCGTCACGCCAAGGAGTGTCTGGTACTGGTCGTTATGTGCGAGCCCCTGCTCCAGCTCCGCGATCGCTTCCGGCTGGGAACCGGAGGGCTGGAATGATGCAACGAGCTCAAAGGAAGACATTTCCGGAGATCAGGTTCCGGCCCGGATCTTATAAGGTACGGGATCGGGGCGGGAAAGTGA
>CAZNLI010000028.1:0-21118 GCA_964574125.1 uncultured Methanoregula sp. | reverse complement strand
TGTACTCCGGGTTCTGGACGGTGCTGTCAATGGTACCGTCGTTGTTGAAGTCCCATGCATACGTCAGAGGGGCTGTCCCGGTCGACGCATCCGTGAACTTGACGTTGAGATAGTTGATCTCCGTCGAGAATGCCGCTGCCGGGGCTACCGGTGCGGCATTGACCGTGATATAATCGGTCTTGATCTCGTCATCCGATCCGCCGGGGCCGGTCACCGTGAGATTCACGGTGTAGGTTCCGGCCGTGTCGTAGACATGGCCCGGGTTCTGTTCTGTACTGTCGGTAACGCCGTTGTTGTCGAAGTCCCATGCCCACCCGGTGACGGCGCCGGTTGACTGGTCGGTGAAATTGACGGTCAGTGGTGCTGTCCCGGATTGCGTGTCAGCGGTGAACGCGGCGACCGGTGCCACTGCCGGATACTCAACGACAAGGATCTGCTGGATCGCATCCATGCCGCCGCTGGTAGTACCCTGGATGCCGGCAACGTTACCGGTTGCCGTGAGATAATTCTTGACATCGAACGACTGTGCTGAACCGGTCGTGGAAGAGCCCTGCCACGCGAGCGTTGCTACAGTGGCACCATTGAAGAGCAGATTACCCTCGTCGGGTCCGGCACTGCCGGCAAACGAGTGGAGGGTCGCACTCTTCACGTTCGCGGTATCGATTGTCATACCGCTGAACTCCACGTATGCGGTTGCCTCTACCTGGTTCGTCCCATAGCTGCTCTCGGAGAGCCCGAGCTCGTCGCAATCCTCGTTAATGAAGATCTGCTTGCGGGTCTCGGTCGGATCGCTGTAAACGACAACGAGCGTGCTCGGGTACAGGGCGACCTTGTTATCCGCACCCCCGTTCCCCGGGTTCGTGATGAGCGTATTGTCGCCGTTCACGTTGAATATCGATGTTACATCAATCGCCGGGTAGAGGCCGTACTCGTAGTCTGCATAGGAGCCGAAGTTGCTCCAGTCACGGTAGGGTGTCCCGAGCGTGAGGGAATTCCCGTTGAACGTGGTCTCAAGGTTCGGGTATCCGCCTGCTGTCTGGTCCCAGTTGTAGGGGAAATAGAGGTATACCTTCTCGACAGTTGCAGTTGCCGGGACAGGCAGATCTGTGGCGGTCCAGGTCTCAGTCCTCGTGGACCAGCCTACGGCCTTATAGGAACTGCTGGACTGAGTGGAGTAGATCACGTTCCCGTTAAGGTCGAAGGTCTGTTTTGTCGTGATGTTGCTGCCTCCGGCCCAGTAGATGCCCTTACCTTTGTACCCGTTATACTTCACGGACTTCGCGGCGCTCGTCCGGGTATTATCGGCCTCATTGGTTTCGGCGATGAGGTTGCCTGGGTCGATGACTGCGGTGTAGGTTACCGATACACCTTCGGAATCCCGGATGGTCGGATCGATGATCGTCTGGATTGGCGCAGTGGCACCGGCTGCCAGCGATGCGATGGTGATAGTGTTCACAGGCACGGTGCTGCTGACATCGCTTGCATAGAGGGCAACAACGACGTTCGTTGCGGTCTCCGACCCGGTGTTCTTGATGGTCTTGACCTGCACGGTGTTTGGTTCGCGGGCAAAAATTGCACTGGCGGGTACTGTGTTCACTGTTGCGGCCCCGTTCGCACCGGTGAAGGTCAGGTTGATCTTCGGTGCCGGGCTCTTGACTACGAGAAACGCGAGCGGGATCTTGTAAAACGCCGCTGTGCCGGTGCCCGCGAAGTAGCGCGAGTAGGCAAAGGTGGTGTCGCTGCCGGTGATAGACGTCGTGACATCCCACGAGTCAACACCGGAATAAGCACCCTGGACATCCGGGCTGCTCCGGTCAAGCTCGAGGTTGGTAAACGTTCCCTCGACAGGAGGTGTGCCGCCGGTATAGGTGAATGTGTTAGTACTTGTGGGGAAGCCGTAGTACCCGTTGTTGCTCGCCAGGTAATCCGCGGTCAGGGTGGCCGAGGTGATGCCGGTGAGACCCGCGGTGCCGAAGGTGGTGGTGCCGACTGCGGCTTCATTAAGTGTATCCTCGGTGTAATACGAGCAGACATCGTGCCCCAGGTTCACCCAGTAGGTGGTCCGGGTCGTGGATGCAGGGTCGTCGTACGCGACAACGAGGGTGATCACCTTGATCCGGCCATCGTATGAGCCCGTGGTGTTAACATTCACGTTCACCGTTTTGTTGCTGATCAGGCCGGCCACATCGTACCACATGAAGTAGTCGCTTGTGACACGGTTTTCATGGTCATTGATTATCTTGTAGGGATCCTGTTCCCCACCGCCAAACGCGGTGTTATCATTTCCAGATATGCCATCGTCCTGCGCTACCAGATAATGGAAGGGTGCGTGTCCCGTCTCTGTCCAGGTCTGCTCATAGATGCCGTCACCATTTCCGTCGAAACTGTTGGTGATCGTGAAGGCCTTGTCGTCCTGCATGTGCCCGGAATAGGCTGAGACATAGAGCCGTGCCCACTTGATATTGCTACCAGTGGCGGCATCCGGCAGGGTGAATGTCTTTGTCACCACCTTGCTTCCCCAGTCTGGTGCCGGTGTGGCATTGATATACAGGTCACCGGTAACCGTACCGGTCTGTATAGTCGTAAGCGGAATGCCTCCGACATAGGTATCAGCAGTTGCTGTTCCGATAAAACAGAGGAGCAATACCGTAATAATGGCGCTCCTCCAGAGGATTGTTGCTTGCATTTTTTTCATGGTCGTTCTGTCACCTTCGATATCCTTGGAAAAAAATCCGCCCTGCTGCCCGGTTCGATGACAGGTCAGCCATAAAAACAGGTTTACCTGCAGGGAACCGGACTGTCATGGACGGATACCTCGCGTCGCAGCGTCCTGCGAGCGATGGAATTACCTCTGAATGGCTACCATTTATTGGTTATGATCTTTTTTTTATTCCGTAACAACTTATGGCAATATTTTAACTTTTTCAAAAGAGTCGTATGTAATTTTTTAATTATTTTGATAATTTATAAGAAAATTTTTCGTTGTTCCCGAATCCAGCCATATTGGCAAACATGGTGCAAGGCACCGGTGATAAGCATAGGTGCACGCTTCGGATCTCCGGCAAGTTTATCGACGGTACTAAATTCACGGGAAATTCAACCCCCGACGTGAATGAGATCGTGTGCGCAACTCGTATTCGTTTTGTAATACTTTTTTTAATAAAAGTATAACCAAATATGTGGCATATGTGGCCAGCCAGATGGGGAATACTATCTGGTAAGGAATAATGTTCTTGTTAGGGACATCATCGCCTTAATATTTGTCCCGACAACATAGCAGCCGTAGTTCGCTCCAATACTCTACGGAGCATCGACCGGATTTCCTTTTCCGTGACTGTACTGATTCCCGCCATTGACCGTCACAACAGGTTTCACCCACTTCAACTATTCCAAAAACCATCTCCGATACATCTTATATCAGACATGTCCCTGGAATCGTCATGACTTATAGATCAGTTGCGATCTTCCCGGGTTTTAAGAGAGATTCAGGTTGCCCCGTGCAAGGAGAAACTACCGGATATTCCATTTCCACGGAGCCCTCGGAAGAAAATCTGAAGGTGATGCATGAATCCGTATTTACGTCGGGAACGTTTCCGTTTCCCAGGAGACCGGACGGATGATCCCGGATAAGTCCGACCCGTTCACGGCAATCTTCTGCACGGTGCTCGTCCCTGCGGAGGAAGATAAGAAGCTCGCGCCAGGTACCGGTCCTTTCAGAATATTCTGATGAGAAGAGAGATCTGAAAAAAGCCAGATAAAAACAGGGGGACCCTTAATCTTCAATCTTTATTGTCGTGAGCTTGACCGATTCTACACCCTTCAGAGCCATGAGCCGCTCGGCAAGTCCCTTGAGATCCGCCCCGTCCCCGTGGACAAGGATCACCTCAAGACACCGGTCATGGGTCACATGGGAATGGAGGGAGGCCTTGATCACGTCGTGATGCTCGTGCTCGATATCGGTGATCGAGGTCAGCAGGTTGCGCTGGTCATGATCGTAGACCATGGTAATGACGCCCTCCCGGTCGCCTTTTACATCCGACATCCACTGGTAATAGGTGATATAGGTCCGGATCGCGTCCCGGATCCCTTCCGAGCGCGACGAATAACCGCGCTTGTTGATGATCTCGTCGAACTTGTCCAGCAGGTTTGAGGGAAGAGAGATCCCAATCCGGGAGAGGTCTGATTCCAGCGTCATAAGGTTCCAGTGATGTTGATATCATCGCTGGAAACGGATTAATGTTTTGAAAAACAGGGGCAAAAAATTGTACTTGGTAAGATTACTACTCTCCATTCAGGGATAAATCATCATCGTAGTATTGGTCCCCGGCACATACTCCCCCGCATACCGGTCCAGCATAACCTGCGGGTCGAAGTCGGCAAAGAGTTCCGGGTGCAGAACTTTTGCCGTCGCTGCAAGCCCGATGTACGCCTTGGGCCCATACTCGATCCCTGCCGAGAAGAGGCAGATCCGCCCTTCCTTCACCGCCGACATAGTCGCCCAGCCGGTCCGTGCTTTCAGGGCATCTGCAATCGCAGCATACGGGCGGGTCTCCTTAATTGAGATCACCTTCATGACATAGTCGGGGTTTTCCGAGACAACCCACTCTGCGCTCACCTTGGGCGACGAGGCGGTAGAGACCGCGGCAACGGCATTCTTCCCTCCCGCCATCATGAGAAGTTCGTCGGATCCAGAACCGGTCCCTGCCGCCGTATAATCGGAGTAGCCCTCGAAGTACACGGTCGGCAGCTTCTCCTGCGGCAGGGGGGCGACCCTTCGCATGACAACCGTGGTCATGTTCTCGATCATCTGCGCGTACCGCTCCGCCTTCTCCGTATGACCGGTGAGCGTCCCGACAGCCCGGGCGTCCTGCGCAAGCTTCGGGAGCCGGTAGCAGTCAAGGTAGATGACCGTGATATTGGCAGCGAGGATCTGGTCGAGGTTCTTCGGTTTCGAGCTCGCGTACGAGATTACGACGTCGGGGTTCAGCGCAAGCATCTTCTCGACATTTGGCGTCTGCCAGTCCCCGATGCTCTCCGCGTTAGGGATCTGCTGCATCACGTGCGAGACGTTCTTCGTGCTTTCCGTGATCCCGACAATGGTATCCGCCGCACCAAGCGCAATCAGCATCTCCGCTGCGTCCGAGTTCGTTACAATGATCCGTTCCGGCTGTGCCGGAAGCACGATCCGCGTGCCGTCAGTCTGGGTGATCACGATACTGTTGTTGGACACGGAAGTATCCGCCGGGGTAGTGACGGACGGGATTGCCGTTACAACGGGTGCTGTGCTTCCCCCGCCTGCCGTGCCGGTACAGCCGGCAAAGAGGGTTGCTGTGGCAAGCAGTGCAAGGATTACAAGATATCGGGTGAATGTCATTGGTTTCATTCAATGCACCTTGTGGATTTTGTGGAATTGCCGGGTCATACCGTCATCCTCCGGAAGATGCGGGTGCAGAGGAGGAGGACAACAATGCCAAGCCCGGTGAGCGCTGCAATCTGGATGGCCGGCACCGTGCCGGCATTGACCGCACGCACGGCATCGATTGCATAGCTGAGCGGATTTGCAACCGCGATCGCACGGAGCCACGGCGGCATTACGTCGTACGGCATCAGGGCACTCGAAGTAAAGAATAGCGGCATGGAGATCATCGTGTTGACTGCGGCGTACGAGTCGTGGTCGCCGACGTAGAGCGCAAGCGTCGTTGCGAATGCGGAGAAGAGGATCCCGAACAGGATCAGGATCAGGTACGTGAGCGCGTACTGGACCGGCGAACGCAGCGTGGCGCCGATAAGGAGTGCAATCGCAAGGATGATCGTCGCCTGGATCACGCTCCGGATCGTGATAAAGGCGATCTTGCCAAACAGGATGCTCTCCCGCGGCGTGGGCAGCGCGAGGAACTTGTTCAAAAATCCCAGGATCTTATCGAACATCAGGAGCGCACCGCCGTTTAACGAGGACGCAAGGATCGTCATGACAAGGATCCCCGGCGTGATGAAATCGATATAGTTGTCCGTGAACCTGACGGGAAGAGCAAGGCCGACAAAGAGGAGCCATGCAGCGGGCATGACAAGCATGGAGATAACCGCCACCCGTCCCCTGACCCATTTTACCATGTCCCGCTCGACATAGTACCATATACCGTTCATTTTCGCCTCCGGAGCATTGTCCGGAACCGCTGGTAGTCGAACGCTCCCGAATCGTCCGGTGTCCCGACCGCATGGAGGAAGACATCGTCCAGCGTCGGTTCCCGCAAGGATACTGACCGGACATTCGTCCCGTTGCGGGCAAGGGCGTTTAAGAGCAGCGGCAGCGCCTCCTTCCCGTTCTCCGCGGTGAAGGTTGCCCCGTCACCGGACTGTGTAAGAAGCGCAACTCCGGGGACATCCGGGGCTGCAAACGGCCCTGCAACCGTCACCATGATGATATCCTTCATGAGCCGGGCCTTCAGCTCTCCGGGAGTGCCCGTCGCAACAGTGCGCCCTTTGCTGATGATGCCCACCCGGTCACAGTACTGGTCCGCCTCGTCCATGTAGTGCGTCGTGACAAAGATCGTCATGCCGCTCTTCCGGAGTTTTCCGATGTGCTCCCAGATCTTCCGGCGCGCTGCCACGTCGAGCCCGATTGTCGGCTCGTCAAGGAAGAGCACCGCCGGCTCGTGCACGAGTGCCTGCGCAAGTTCGAGTCGCCGTCGCATCCCCCCGGAGTACGTCCGGATCAGGTCGTCGGCGCGATCCGAGAGATCCATGACGGCGAGTACTTCGTCGGTCTTATCCCTGGGGCGGGGGATCCCGTACAGGTGGGCAAAGAAGAGCACATTCTCCCGGCCGGTCAGCTTGATATCGACGGCCATGTCCTGCGGGACATAGGAGAGGCGGCGCCGGACCTCGCTCCCCTGCGTCAGGACATCAAAGCCGCAGACCGATGCCGTTCCCTCCGTTATGTGCAGGAGTGTAGTCAGCATCAGCACGGTCGTCGTCTTTCCCGATCCGTTCGGGCCGAGCAGTGCAAAGATCTCGTTGTTCACCGCAAGATCGAGATGGTCGACTGCGCAGAGGGATCCGTAGTACCGGGTAAGGCCGTTTGCTTCGATCGCGTTCATTCTTTCAATCACGGTCCGGCGCAATCATCAACGGTTATGTCGCATCCTCACCTTTTCAATCAGATCCTTTACGCCCGCACCCCACTCCTGCACATCTGACGGAGCGAACACATCCACACTCCCCCCTTGGATATCGCCGGTCCCGATACGGTCTTCCATCCATGACTCGATCTCAAGGTAATTCTTCTTCAGTTCTGCAAACACTGCCGGGTCCGCATCCCAGAGATCCCGCTGCTTTGCCTCGATCAGGCGCCTTGCGATCTCTTCGAGCGCGTACGGGTTGCTCTCCCCGAAGAACCGGCGCATTTCATTGTCGTTGACAAAGGTTGTGGCGATGTCATCGAAGATCCAGTCGTCCACCTCCTGTGTCGATGCCGACCACCCGTATACCCGGGTTACGCGCTTCATGATGTCGGATGCACCCTTGTACCCGTGCTCCTTCATCCCTTCAATCCACTTCGGGTTCAGGAGCTTCGTCCGGACAACCCGCCGGATCTCATCGGCAAGGTCGCGGACCTCCACCCGGCCCGGCTCGCGGGTATCCCCGTAATACGGCTTCACCTCGTTTCCCGAGTAGTGACGGGCGGCCGCCGTGAACCCGCCGTGCGCGCCAAAGTAGCAACAGCAGCCGAGCAGGTCGTGCTCGTCTGAGTGGACCTTGTTGAACGTTACCGAGACCGTCGTGAGATTATCCGCGAGCTGTTCGTGGGCAGAAAGCCCGCGTACTTCCCTGCCGTACGCGTACCCGTTCCATGCAACGAAGATATCGGCAAGGTCGGCCTGCGTCTTCCATGCCGATGCAAGTACCGCGAGGTTCACCCCGCTCGCGTAGGTTCCGGGCTTTGAAGAGAAGATCCGGCAGGTAGCTTCCCGCAGGGTGATTCCGTTCTTCTCCATGCCGGCAAGAGTGTGCTTCCGGACGAAGTTCTTCTCAGCAGGTTCGTCGAGCGCGGCAACCGCCATAACCGCGTCGTCGAGCAATTCGTAACAATTCGCAAAATTATCGCGCAGGATGCCGGTTGTCCGGACTGTGATGTCGATCCGGGGGTGCCCGAGCTTGTTAAGCGGTATTATCTCAAACGACTTCACCTGCCCGTTGCTCCTCCATACGGGACGTGCACCAATCAGCCAGAGCATCTGGGCAAACATCTCCCCGTCGGAGGCCATGATGTCGCCGGCCATCCAGTAAAAGGCGACGTTCTCCGGGACGGATCCCTCCTCATTCACGTGCTTTGCGATCATCGCATCGGCAAGGCGCTGGCCCACCCTCCACGCTGCCCGTGTAGGCACCCGGTGCGGGTCGAGCGAATAGAAGTTCCGGCCGGTCGGGAGCACATCCTCGTGCCCCCGTGTGATCTGCCCGGAAGGGCCTGCCGGTATATACCTCCCGTCAAGGCCGTGCAGGAGGGCGGCGATCTCGTCCGATTCCCCGATCCGTAGGTCTATCGCAAGGACGCGCTTGCGGAGATCTTCAAGCAGGGCAATCCGCTGCCGGGAAAGCCTGCCGGCAAAGAAGAGGGAATAGGGTTGCTTGGATCCTTCAAGGGCCAGTGCCACAAACCCGTTCAGGTTCTTGTCAATATCTTCAAGGATCGCCCCATGCGACATGCCCCGCTTATCAGAAAATCCCCCGGGGTTATCGAGCAGAGCTGTGAGATCAACGCCCATCAGGCCGGCGATCAGCCGTCGGGGCGAGGTCCCGCTGTCATCGAACCGGAGAATGGAACTGATATATTGCGCCCGCTTCTCTCCTTCCGGTACCTGCCCGAAGATATGCATCCCGCTCTGGATCTGCGTAGTCCGGATTTTTAAGAGCGCTTCGTGGGCCCGGGCAACGACCTCATGGAGTGGCATCTCATGGGTGACGTGCATGTCCCGGTCGAGGTGTGCCGTGACGATTGCATCCTGCAGCATATGGGAGAGGGCATGGGCCCGTGCCGGGTCATGCCGTGTGGTCTCGTACTGTGCCAGCAGGGCATCGATCTCCTCCAGTTCGTCATACAATCCCCCCCGGACCATGACTGTCTGCATATGATCGACAATGGTGGCGTAGCTCCGCCTCTTGGCAACTGTTCCTTCCGCCGGGTTGTCCGCGTTGTAGATGTACAGGAAAGGGGTGTCGCCAATGGCGATATCCGGGAAGCACTCTTCCGAGAGCCCCACGCCCTTCCCGGGCAGGAACTCGAGGTTCCCGTGGGTACCCACGTGCACGATGACGTCCGCCCGGTGGACGCGGCTCAGCCAGAAGTACGTCGCAAGGTACTGGTGGGGCGGCGGGCACTCCGGGTCATGGAGGATCCGGCAGACCTGCCCGTCGCACCGGGACCCGGCGCACCCCCGCTTGGGCTGGACATGGACGGTGACATTCCCAAACGAGATCCCGGTGATCAGGATCTTCCCGTCGCAGACCATGGCCTCGCCCGGTGGCGGTCCCCATGTGGAGGATACTTTCTTTTGGACCGGTTCCGGAAGGGAGAAAAAATAGGGCTCGTACGTATGCATGTCCATCATGGCAAGGGTCCCCCCGGAACCGGCAATGTCTGCGGCAGAGGTCCAGCGGAACTCGGAGACTGCTTTTTTTACAAGGATGGTATCGATAAGCTCTTTTCCTGATGCGGGGGGGATCAGGCGGTACCCTTCCCGTGCCATTGCCTTAAGGATGCGGGCAACACTCTCCAGGGTATCGAGGTTCGACCCCCCGCCGATATTTGCTTCCGCGCCGGCACAGGGATTGTTGTTTAAGATGATTGCAACCCTGCGCTCTGCCACGGGTTTCTTTGCAAGGGCAATCCAGTTCTTTACCCGGGATGCAACCTTCATGCACCGTTCCGCGATACCTTCCCGCACCTTGTCCCCGTCCGGCCGGCTCTTGCTTGTGCCGATAAGGACCGGTTCGATGACACCTTCGAACTCGGGGAGAGCGACTGCCCACGAGATGTCCATCGAGAGCCCGGCGGACGCCTGCCATTCCGCAATGGTCAGGTAGTTGGTTACGACCGGGGAGAAGACCGGAACTTTAAGCCGGGTGAAGAATGCAACACCGGAATCTGCTGCCGTTTCGCCAGCGTTCCGGGCGATGCAGGAAGAGCCGAGAAGGAACGGCACGAGCTTGATGACAGCATCCACGGCAGGTGCGCCATTCCTCGTGAAATACGAGAGTATCACCTCATCCATCCCCCGCGCCCCGAGCGCCTCGTCCCGGATTGCATACGTGAACGCCGGGATGACATTGAGCCCGGAAACCTCGAGGCTGCGGATGAGCATATCCTCGATGGCGACATTGCCCGAAGCCCAGGATGTCCGGGAGAAGAGGAGCCCGACATACGGGCGGTCAGGCCGGGCTCGTCCGGTATACCATGCACGGTAGTCTTCCGCCGATGTGAAGATCTGCGGTGCATCGGGATGGTAGATCCCTTCCCACGGCACATCGGCAGGCGGGGCGTAAGAAATGCCTTCGCCAAGGATTGTGTTCCGGATATACCGGAGGAGGTTGACAAAATTCCCGTCGCCATTGTTAACGATATACCGGTGGCATGTCCCGACAACGGATGCCCCAACCGTTGAGCCCGCCCAGTAGGACGGATCCGGGCCGAGCGAGATGACCGGGACAGAGTCGCGGATCCGGGCAACTTCTGAGTCCACCTGTTCCCAGAAGAGGTCGGCCGTATGGTACAGGAGAATGACATCCGCATGCCGGCATGCCGCAAGGGCATCCTCTACAAGGTCCGGGGACTCCCCCAATGTCTGGGTAGGATAGACAGTACAAACATCTCCCGTCACTGCGGCGGCGCGCCTGAGTACCGGGGCATACGATCCCCATAAAACTGCGGTAATCTTCATGAATCGGCCTGATGGAAGGATGGAAGAACCGGATATTGCGCATGGTCATTGTGCCATACCGGTCATTCCTTTTAAACCATGATCGATACGTACTGCATGTTTTTAAATATTTTTTAAAACGTAACACCAATATAACTAAAAACAAATATCGATAACACATGGTATTATGAAGATTAAAAATTGATATATTTAAGAATACGAAATTTTCATACTAGCTGATAACGACCAGCAGTATCCTAGGATGGCAGTTTCATTATGACGCATTTCCATCACGTATACCCGTTTTCCGCAATCGTCGGACAGGATCAGATGAAGCTGGCCCTCGTCCTGAACGCGATCAACCCTGCGATAGGGGGGGTCCTGATCCGGGGCGAGAAGGGAACTGCAAAATCGACCGCCGCCCGCGCCCTTGCTAACCTCCTGCCGGAGCGGCAGGTTGCGGACGGATGCGCTTTCGGATGTGATCCGTCGGACTTAAAACGGATGTGCCCGGCCTGCCGGGAGAAATACCCTGACCTTACCGCAGGGAAAGCGCCCATGCGGGTTGTGGAGCTCCCCCTCAGTGCGACCGAGGACAAGGTCGTTGGCACCCTCGATATCGGGCATGCACTGAAGACCGGCGAGAGAAAGTTCGAACCCGGTATCCTCGCCGAAGCGAACCGGAACATCCTGTATGTCGATGAGGTGAATCTTTTAAACGATCATATCGTCGACGTGCTCCTCGATGCCGCAGCGATGGGGGTCAATGTTGTCGAGCGGGAAGGCGTATCCTACACGCACCCGTCTTCGTTCATCCTTATCGGGACCATGAACCCTGAAGAGGGCGACCTGCGTCCCCAGCTTCTTGACAGGTTCGGGCTCTGTGTCGGGATCGAGGGGATCCGCGATCCGGAAGAACGCCTGGAGGTCATCCGGCGCAGGCTCGCCTACGAACAGGATCCGGAACTCTTCTGCAGGAACTGGGAGGAAGAAGAGTGCAAACTCAGGGAAAGGATTTGTCAGGCACAGACCATGCTGACGCAGGTAACCGTCCCGCGCCGGGTGCTGGAACTGGTCGTCCGGATCTGCATCGATATGGAAGTCGACGGGCACCGCGCCGATATCAGTATGCTCAAGGCAGCGACAACTGTCGCGGCCTGGAACGGCAGGAACGAGGTGACAGATGAAGATGTGCGGACAGCTGCGGATCTTGTCCTCTCCCACCGGATGCGAAGAACCCCGTTCTCGGAGCAGAAACTTGACCGGCAGAAACTTGAAGAGTCCCTTAGCCGGAAGGCAGATGACCCCCGGCATGAGCCGCCTCCAAAGGACCTCCCTGAAAACGGATCGCCCCGTTCGCGGGAGGGACCGGACGGTTCGGGGACGACAGTCTTTACGCCGGGAACTCCGTTTTCCATAAATGGCAAAGAGATGCAGTCCGGGCAGCGTACCGATGAGAGGAAACGGGAAGGTGCAGGACGGAGAGCCTGCACCGAATCAAGTGACGGCAGGTACGTCCGCAGCAGGATCCCTGACGAACCGTCGACAGACATCGCATTCGATGCAACGCTCCGTGCAGCAGCTCCCGGACAGCGCGGCAGGTCGCAGGGGAACCTCGCAGTTGCCATAGAACCGCAGGATATCCGGGTCAAGGTGCGGGAGCGCAAGCTCGGAACAACGATCGTCTTTGTCGTCGATGCCAGCGGAAGCATGGGGGTGCAAAGCCGTATGAGCGAGGTGAAAACTGCAATCATCTCCCTGCTTGTGGAAGCGTACCAGAAACGTGATCGCGTCGGCCTTGTCGCATTCCGGGGGACCGGTGCAGACCTGCTGCTGCCCCCGACCTCAAGCGTGGAACTCGCAAAAAAAAAGCTTGCGGTACTGCCAACCGGGGGCAGGACACCGCTTGCGTCGGGACTGCTTCAGGGGCTTGAGGTGATCGGGCAGGAGCGTCGCACCAACCGGGACGCACTCGTGCGACTTGTGCTCATCTCAGATGGCCGGGCAAACGTATCTGCCGGAGGCGCCCCGCCATTTGACGAGGCGCTTTCTGCCGCCGGACTCGTGAACAAGGCAGGTATTCCGTCGCTTGTCATCGATCCGGAAGATGGGTTCCTCAATCTCGGGCTTGCAAGGGAGTTATCGGAGCAGATGGGCGCACGCTACCTCCACATCCGGGATCTCCGTTCCGGGCAGATTACCGGGGCGATCCGCGGGATCGGCATGTGACGGGCATGACAGGGACCGGGGGCCTATGACCGCAGGATTTCCACAGGATCTTCCACAACCTGCAGGAGTCCTGTCGCTGTACCACCAGAGTCGTGCCCGGAGGATCGCACTCCTTACCGGTCTTGCCATCGCTCTGGTCTGCGCCATTGTCTGGGCATCGTGCTCAGGGACAGTCGCCATCTCCCCGGAAGACACCCTCGTTGTCTGCATAACCGCCCTGCGGGACGCGGCATACGCAGTCGTCCCCCCACTTACCGCTCTCGTGCCGGTCACCCTCCCGGACCCGGCAAACCCTCAGGCGGCGCTCATTGTCCTCGGATTCCGGTTCCCCCGGATCCTGCTTGCAGTCTTCACGGGCATCAGCCTTGCCGTTGCCGGCACGGTCATGCAGGGGCTTTTACGCAACCCGCTCGTCAGCCCCTTTACGCTGGGGCTCTCGTCCGCGGCATCGTTCGGGGCTGCGGTCGCCATCGTGATTGGCCCGGCCCTGCTCGGAACCTTCGCCATCGGCATGGGGGATGACGCATTCATCATCCTGATGGCATTCCTCTCCGGCTGGCTCTCGATGCTCCTTGTCTATTCGATTGCCAGGTCGCGGGGAACTTCTCAGTCAATGCTCATCCTTGCCGGAGTTGTGATCGGGTACATCTTCCAGGCCGGAGTACTCGCCATGAAGTACTTCTCGACAAGCGAGCGGCTCCGGGACCTCGTCGTCTGGCTTATGGGGGGCATGTGGGGGGCCAGCTGGGGATCAGTCATGATCATCGCGCCGATCACCCTTGCCTGCGCCTGCATCCTGGAACTCAAAGCATGGGACTTGAACGCCCTCGCCTCCGGGGACGATGTGGCAAAGAGCCTGGGCATCGATACGGAGCGGCTCCGGCTGTACGGCCTCATGACCGCCACGTTTGCTGCATCCTGCTGCCTCGCATTCACCGGCATCATCGGGTTTATCGGGTTAATGTCCCCGCACATCTGCCGGATGCTGATAGGAAACGACCACCGGTACCTGATCCCATGCTCGGCGCTTCTTGGCGCACTGATCCTGCTTGTGTCAGATACGGTGGCCCGCACAATCTTAAGCCCGGTCGAGCTTCCGGTCGGAATCATCATGTACCTGGTCGGGGGGGCCTTCTTCCTCTTCCTGATCCTGCGGGGACGGGGAAAGGGGCTGTACTGATGAGAGGGAATTGCCATGGAACTTGAACTCGAAGGTGTGACAGCCAGCTACGGGGGCATTACCGCCCTGTCAGATATCTCCTTTACGGTGACTTCGGGGCAGGTGGTCACGCTTCTCGGGCCCAACGGTTCCGGCAAGTCAACGCTTATCAAGACAATCGCCGGCATCCTCCGTCCGACAAGAGGGAGACTTGTTGTCGATGGCACGGATATACAACGGATTGATCCCATCGATCTTGCCACCCGGATCGGGTACGTGCCACAGCAGTATACCTTCACGCTCTATGCCACGGTCTTCGAGACCGTACTCCTCGGGAGACGCCCGTTCATCAAATGGTCGGTATCGGAAGAGGAACTCTCCCGCGTGGAATCGGCACTGGAAGCAGTCGGCATGACAGGATCTGCGGGAAAGTTCATGGACCAGCTCTCCGGGGGGGAGCGGCAGAAAGTCTTTATCGCGCGGGCACTGGCGCAGGATCCCGCGCTCTACCTCTTCGACGAACCGACAAGCGCCCTTGATATCCGGTACCAGCTGGGCGTCATGGAGACCCTGCGCGACCTTGCAATCCGCAGGGGGGCGGCTGTTGTCATCGCGGTCCACGATCTCAACCTGGCCTACCGGTACGCTGATGCGGTCATCATGCTTGACAAGGGGAGACTCGTTGCCAACGGACTGCCAGAGAATGTACTCACACCAGACCGCATCGAAAAAGTCTATGGTGTGAATATCGAAGTTGTCAGGAGCGGGAACGGGCAGTTCCTCATGCCGGTCCGGCAAAGCAGGTGACTGTTTCCGGATCCCCTGGTACCGGGAACCGGACAATACGGTGCACAGTATCGGGGCGATCAGCGTGAGGCCAGGGCATGGATGTGCCGGAATTTCCAGAGTGATTTCATATATTATCATAAAAAAATAACAAAACTTATTACTTATCCGCACGATTTTTAAATGGGGCAACAGGGAAAGCCCCGTTTGACAATACCGGGAATATTGCCTCAATCAGCAAAGTCATGCACGTCCACAGATAAATGAATACAATTTCCCGGTTTTACATTTTCTGCCGGAACATTCCTTATCTTTTCATACAAAATAATAAAATTTTATTACTAGGGAGGCGTACAATCATGTGGGGTGATGTGCAGGGAACAGGAATCGGGAGTATCAGATAATGTTCCATGCTCCGTTTACCCTCCTATCCAGAAGAAACGAACAGGATGAAACTGACATGGCATTACCAAAAAAAGAAAAACCGGTAAAGAACGACAGGAATGCAAAAACAGGAAAGACAGCAACCATGAAGAAAACCCCGGCTGTGGCAGGGAAAAAAGAACCTGTAAAATCCACATCCGGAAAACCCAGAAAGTAACCTTATCGCATGTTTCCTAAGGGTGTCTCCCGTATCTGGAGGGGGACACCCGCAGGGCAGTGGTAATTGCAGGAGAACCGGCATTGAAATGCCGCCCTTATAGAACAGCAGGCAATTACTACGTACGGCAACAATCTTCAGAATATATGCCCTTTTTATTGAGTCTGTTGAAAATATTAACAAATACAAACCTTTTTCTTAAATTATGTGCTACAATCCAGTATAATTGTAACAACACTCTGGTGTAACCATGCACATACCTGATGCGTTCATTCCAATCTGGCAGGGCGCGATCTACTGGATCATCGCCCTTATCTTCGTAGCGCTTGCCCTGAAGTGGGCAAAGAACGAGATGAGCGAGGAAAAACTCCCGATGGTTGCCGTTCTTGCGGCCGCAATCTTTGCTCTCCAGTCCTTCAACCTCCCCGTATCGATGGGAACCAGCGGCCACCTTGTCGGCGGCGCCCTCGCAGCTATCGTCCTTGGTTCGCCGTTTGCGGCAGTCTTCATCTTAACGCTTGTCCTGATAGTCCAGGGCGTCCTGTTCGGGGATGGCGGAATCACTACCATGGGAGCCAACATCATCAACATGGGCGTGATCGGCGGATTTGTCGGGTTCTACACGTTCAGGGGCGTGATGGCGGCAACAAAGAGCATGCCCGTTGCTGCATTCCTCGCAGCATGGCTTGCCTGCCTCATCCCGTCGCTTGCCTGCGCTGTCGAGATGTTTTTTGCCGGCACCTTCCCGCTCAGGGAAGGACTGGTTGCCATGGGGATCTACCATGCGATCATCGGATTCATCGAAGGGATCGTGACAATAGCGGCGATCTATCTCATCAGCAGCGTCCGGCCGGATCTCGTTGACACGGGTGTCACAAAGCCCACGGGAGCGTGAAGGAGCATGATGGACAACAAGACATTCCTGATTGCAGGCCTCATCCTCTCGCTCCTGATCGGCGGCGTTGCCGTCTTCCTTGCCTCCGGTGACCCGGATGGCCTTGAGAGCACCGCCCTTGTCGTGCAGGGCCAGAAAGACCTGACCGGAGCAACACCCGCAGACGCCGAGATCGAGGAAGACCTGAACGGTAAATTCTCCTACGAATCCCCAATGCCGGATTACGCACTTGGCGAGGAGATGGGATCTCTTGGCGGCATCATCGCCATTATTGTCGGAACGATCCTTGCATTCCTCGTGGTCCTCGGCCTTGCCTATGCAGTCAAGGCAGCAGGAAAACCGGCGAAATAGCGACCGGCATACCTTTAACCCTTTTTCGCGAAATAGTACCACGCATGCACCTGATCGAAACCCGCGATCTCTGTTATACCTACCCGGGCAACGTCACAGCACTCGACCATATCAACTTTGTCGCCCCGCGGAAGGCCCGCATCGCCGTGATCGGGAGCAACGGTGCAGGAAAGAGCACGCTCTTTAAGCACTTCAACGGTGTGTTCAAACCCTCTTCGGGATCGGTCCTGATCCGGGGGGAACCGATCACAAATAAAAACACCCGGGAGATCAGGAAATTTGTCGGGCTCGTCTTCCAGAACCCCGACGACCAGATCTTTTCCCCGACAGTCGAGCAGGACATTGCGTTCGGGCCGACCAACCTCGGGCTGGACCCGGAAACTATCCATCACCGGGTCCATGAAGCCCTGAAGGTTGTCGGGATCGAGCACCTTGCCCACCGGGTCCCCCACCACCTGAGCGGGGGGGAGAAGAAACGGGTCGCAATTGCGGGTGTGATCGCCATGGAGCCGGAGGTGCTCGTGCTCGATGAACCGACCGCAGGACTTGACCCGAAAGGGGTTACCGATCTCAACGCCTTTATCAACACTCTCCCCTCGAAATACGGGATGACGGTCATCTTCTCCACCCACGATGTCGCGCTCGTTCCCGAGGTTGCCGACTTCATCTATGTCATGGACAAGGGACGAATTATCGCATCCGGTACCGTTGACGAGATCTTCCTCCAGCCGGACATGCTCAAATCCGTGCGTCTTGACGTCCCGGTCATCCCGCGCCTTTTACAATCGCTCAAAGACAACGGCGTGGAAGTATCGATGGCATACACCTATACCGGGGCCGAGGAAGCCCTCCTCACCGCATTCAGACGGAGATCATGATCGAAGAACTCTTCCAGATCGAAAGGGATGCCTACAAGGACAGCGCGATCCACCGGCTTGACGCGCGGGTGAAGATTGTAATCTGCTTTGCTGCGGTAATCGCGCTCGTCGCCGTCCCGTACTCGACCATGATCTATACCGTCGGTGCGATCTTCTTCTGTTTCTTCATCCTGCTCTGGTTCTGCACCGGGCTCCCCCTCGTAACCTATGCCAGGCGCGTCCTTGCAATCGTTCCTCTCTGGGGAGTCATCATCTTCTTCCAGATATTTTTAAAGAACAAGTATTACACGGACTATCACGTCCTGTATTCCCTGCCGCTCGGGATATCCATCTACGCAGAATCCATTGAATTTGCCTTCATCCTGATGGTCAAATTCGTCATCTGCATCTCGTTCATCATCCTGCTTTCGTCCACGACAAAGATGCACGACATGCTGGAAGGGGCGTCCCGCATGGGACTTCCCGCAGAATTTGCACTCGCACTCGGCATGATGATCCGGTACCTTTTTGTTTTCGGGTACATGTACCGCAAGATCAACGAGACGCTCAGAACAAAATGCTTCAATGCGTTCGACCGTCACCTGCCCTACCGGTACCGGCTCACGCAGATCGGGTACATGGTAGGAACAATGTTCATCCGGTCGTACGAGCAGGGAGAGCGGATCTATACGTGCATGCTCTGCCGGGGATACGGGAAGGAGAGTTACCTTTTCGTCGAACGAAAACCGTTGCGGGGAAGGGAATGGGCTTTTCTCTGCTGCTCAATCCTCTTCATCGCCGCCGTTCCGGTGATCGTCTGGATCACGAAGGTCTCCTTCTTCTGACCGGAAAAACCTGCGATGTGCGAGCTTCAGCATCTTTTTCTCGTTTCAGGGCACATGCCCTGCCATGAAGAGCACGTTCGGGCGAGGGTTTATTACTCCTCTCATGCTGATCGCAAAGCACTTTGCCCTTCCGCCGGAACAGGCATGGTTCGGTGCCGCCGATCACCTCGAAGGGCTGGTTGTCCCCGGAAAATTTAAGGGAACCGAAATCGAGGAACTGACAACCCTCCTGCGGAAAAAAGTCGTCTGGCACCAGCCGGGCACGATGGACAGGGAGGATGCACGCGACGTGATTGCAACGCTGGACCGGCTCGTTCTTGCAATCGACCGCGAACTGGGGATACAGGACCCGGATCCGGGAACGTACCACTGATACAATCCGTTGAGATACTACAGGAAAATGTCCGGAAAATGTCCGGAAAATATCCCGATATCCGGTTCATTTTCAAAAACCAGCACCCGAACCGGGCAGAAACAGCCAAAAGGCCGGTGAACATACAGGAATTTTCCATAATTTTACGTCGGTGCAACATCCTTTTAATCTATTAAGGCGAATAGTAACTGTGCTATCAATACCTGTTCCGGATCTTACTTACCAGAAGGTCCTGTTTTTGGAGGTTTGTTTTGAACGATACCTATGATGCATCCCATATAACAGTCCTCGAAGGACTCACGCCGGTGCGTGAACGCCCCGCTATGTATATCGGCAGCACGGATTCCCGCGGGCTGCACCACCTCGTGTACGAGGTCGTGGACAACTCAATCGACGAGGCCCTTGCAGGTTTTTGTTCCCTCATTACGGTAACCCTCGCAACGGATGGTTCGATAATTGTCGAGGATAACGGGCGGGGCATCCCTGTCGATATGATGGAAAAGAACGGCAAGAGTGCGCTCGAGGTCGTGCTCACCGTCCTCCATGCCGGCGGCAAGTTCGACAAGGCGACGTACCAGGTCTCCGGCGGGCTGCACGGGGTCGGCGTCTCGGTCGTTAACGCGCTCTCCGTATCGCTCGCCGCCCGGGTGTACCGTGACGGCAATATCTACGACATGCGCTTTGCGCAGGGAAAGGTGGCAAGTCCCATCTCATCCCGGCAGGAGACGCTGGAAGAACTGATGCACCGGTACCGGCAGTGGTATGGGGCGGAAACCCCGGTCACCGGCATGGCAACCGGGGACGAACAGGAGAACCGGAAGAAGTTCCTTGCCGAAGTCGGGAACCGGATGACGGGGACACGGATCACGTTCCTTCCGGACCCGTCAATTTTTGAGACGACAAAGTTTGATTACGACATTCTTTCCCACCGGCTGCGGGAACTTGCGTTCTTAAACGCCGGCCTTACTATCCGGGTCTCTGACGAACGGAGCGGGGACAAACTCTCGTTCTGTTTTGCAGGGGGGCTCTCCGAGTTCGTGAAGTACCTCAACGAAGGCGCCGAGGTCATCCACCAGGTCCCGATCGACATCTCGCGCAAGGACGAGGAGAACAAGCTCGAGCTCGAAGTCGCGATGCAATATACGACCGCGTATGACGAGAAGATCTTCAGTTACGTGAACTCGGTCAATACCCGTGAAGGCGGGACGCATCTCGAAGGATTCCGGGGCGCAATCACCAAGTCGATCAATACTGTCGCAAAGAGAAACGGCCTCATCAAGGAGAACTCCCAGATCGCCATCCGGGGCGAGGACACGCGGGAAGGGCTGACCGCCGTCGTCTCGGTCAAGATGGCAAACCCCCAGTTCGAGGGCCAGACCAAGATGCGGCTTGGCAACAGCAGCGTCAAGGGGATTGTCGACTCCCTTGTCTATACGGCACTCTCCGAGTACTTCGATGAGAACCCGAACGTGCTCAAGATCATTGTCGAGAAAGCCCTTGCCGCTGCAAAGGCCCGGGAAGCCGCACGGAACGCACGGGAACTTGCCCGGCGGAAGAGCTCGCTTGAGAGTTCGGGCCTCCCGGGGAAGCTTGCGGACTGCTCCGAGCGCGACCCGGCAAAGTCCGAGATCTATATCGTGGAAGGGGATTCTGCAGGCGGTTCCGCCAAGCAGGGCCGGGACCGGAAGTTCCAGGCAATCCTCCCTCTCCGGGGCAAAATCCTGAACGTGGAAAAAGCCGGAGAGCACCAGATCTTAAAGAACGCCGAGATCCAGACGCTGATCTCGGCCATCGGTACCGGGATCGGGGAAAGGTTCGATCCCGAACGGGCACGGTACCATCATATCGTGATCATGACCGATGCCGATGTGGACGGGGCCCATATCCGGACGCTCCTCCTCACCTTCTTCTACCGGTACATGAAGAGGCTCATCGAGGCAGGGTACGTTTACATCGCCCAGCCCCCGCTCTTCCGGGTTGCAAAGGGAAAGGAAGAAAAGTACGTGTACCACGAGGAGGAGATGAAGAAGACCGCGACCGCCATGGGCGAGAAGGGCGTCTCCGTCCAGCGGTACAAGGGTCTTGGTGAGATGAACGCCCAGCAGC
>CAZNLI010000027.1:0-21992 GCA_964574125.1 uncultured Methanoregula sp. | reverse complement strand
ACGTGGCGCCCGAACTTGGGGAGCGTGTAGTGGAAGAACTCGTAGGTGCCGCCGTACAGGTTATCGGCCGAAACGATCTCGTCGCCCGGCCGGGTGATGTTTAAGATCGCGTACGTGATGGCCGCAGCCCCGGAAGCGGTTGCGAGTGCGCCTGTCCCGCCCTCGATTGCGGCGATGCGCTTCTCGAAGACATCCTGGGTCGGGTTCATGAGCCGGCCGTAGATGTTCCCGAGTTCCTTTAACCCAAAGAGGTTTGCCGCATGTTCGGTGTTCTTAAAGACATACGATGTCGTCTGGTAGATCGGGACTGCCCGGGATCCGGTAGCCGGATCCGGTTCCTGTCCTGCATGGATGGCAATGGTGCCAAGTCCGGGTTTTCTCTCTGTCATTTCTTGTCCTCGCTTCTGGTTGCGAATTGTGATTTTGTATTCAGCCGGAATCCCGGGGACCGGGTCAGGGCTTTCCTGTCGCTTTGTCCACGCTGATCCCGTACCGTTCCGCGATTTCAGTGAACGCATCGGCAAGGTAGCGGACCCTGTCCCAGGACAGGCCGTACGTGTTGAGCTTCCATGTCCGGGTCGCGCCCGCAAATTCACCGACGATCCCGCGTCTTGTGAGCTCGTCGGAGAAGTAGAAGCCGCGCCGCTTGTGGGTCTTTGCCACGACGTCGAAGCTCCCTGTAGTGTCGACTTTCGTGAGCGTGTGCTTCCTCGGGTACTCGGAGAGCACCCTGCTCCCGCTGATCCGGAGCAGGGTGTCGATGAAGTAGTTGGATTTTTTCACTTCGTCGTCCCAGTGGAGCACCCGCTCCTTTACCGCAGGGAATGACGCCATCATGGAGAGCAGCGTCCCGCCCATGAGCGTGCACCCGAGCATCTCGACTTCCTTGATACCGAACTTGCGTTTGGTAAGGTCCCCGACCATCCCGGTGGTCCGCAGGACTCTGGGTGCGAATTCTCCGGTGGTCGCCAGAACTCCGGATGGCGCCACCGATGCCATGCTCTTGTGTCCGGAGCCGACGACAAAGTCGGCCCCGATCTTCTTGCCGTCAACCGGCTGGACGCCGACCGTGTAAGCCCCGTTATAGAGGAACGGGATGCCGTACTGGTGGGCGACTTTCCCGATCCCCGCGATCTCATGCTCGTTTGCGAACTGGTAATCGAAGTGGTCGATCATGATAAGGGCGGGAAGTTTTCCGGTCTCCTGCTTCACATCCTCGATCTTCTGCGCGGTTGCATCTGCCGTGACGATGTTGCGTCCGGAGAGCGGCACTTCCTTAACAATGCCCCCGGCCTCTTCGACCGCGAGGAATTCCGTGTAATGCGCAAGGGCTGAGACGATCACGGTGTCGCCTTTTCCGACAAGCGACGATGCGACTGCCTGGAACCCGCGCCGTGCGCCCGGGACGACCCGTGCCTCGTCCATGTTGAGCCATTTCGCAAGTTCCCCGTGGAAATCGGCGATTCCCGGCCGCGAGATCTTGTCGAGCCGGAACGGCTTGCGGCAGAAGTCACAGGTGGAGTACCCGTCGCCGTACGAGATGAGCGCCTTCCGCGCCTCGGTCGTCAGCCGTCCGGCTGCCTGGATGGGATGGATGTTGATGTACTGCTCTTCGCGGGAACGGAGATCGAGCGTGCCAGCGATCTTTGCTGCCCCGGACGTCCCGGTACCGGCCTCGAGGTCCGCGATGACAGCCTTGAGGTTTTGGATCCTGGTCCTGAACGCTGCCTCCTGTTCGGCGGAAAGGCCGGTGGGAAGGGCGTCCCGGAAGATCCCCCGAATCTCTTCGAGTTCGAAGAGTGCTTCGAATGTTTTCTGGATTCTCTCTGACATGGATTCACCTTTTTTACTAAGCCATGACCCGGAGTCGAACCGGGATTCGCTGATCTGCAGTCAGCCGCGTGGCCGTTCCGCCATCATGGCGCCGGTGCATATTCACGATTGTGAACTGCCGTATACTTGTTAACAATTGTGAATATTTATACGTTCTCCAATCGGCGGATTTTTCCTGATCGGATTTCCTGACGTGAACCCGCAGATCCGGCCGGGTTTTGTATACAACCGGGATTTGACCACGCCCGTTTTGCGCTGCAAGCGGGGTGGCCGAAAAGCCGGTATCATTGTTACGGACCCGGTTTGCGGGAAAATTTTCCGGAAGTTCTATCGTCAATATCCTTCAGGAATGACCGGCTCTACACGTTCTGGATTTCAAATCACCTGTTCAGACCGGGATCTTCCGGCAGATTTTGCCGCTTGGGTGCACTTATTACTCGTACCTGTGCCATCTATGCGATTAACAATTGTGAAGACCGCACGAGTGCTTACTCCTGTGGTCCCGTTATTGACGGACGGTTTGCAGCGCCGGGGAAACCATCTCTATGATCACGGTACTCTATGTTGACGATGATCCAGACCTGCTCGAGATCGGCAGGATATTCCTTGAAAAGATGGGAAATTTCTCGGTCGATACCTGCACGTCAGCACCGGATGCACTTTTGCGTCTGGATCAGACAAGTTACCATGCCGTGCTCTCGGATTACGACATGCCGGTGATGAACGGGATCGAGTTTCTCAAGGCAGTCCGGGCGCAGTACCCTGCCCTCCCGTTCATCATCTTTACCGGGCGGGGGCGGGAGGACGTCGTCATCGAGGCCATCAACAACGGCGTAGATTTCTACCTCCAGAAGGGTGGGGAATTCAAATCCCAGTTTGCCGAACTGGCCCACAAGCTCCGTATCGCGGTGGAACGCCGGCAGTCCGTGGAGCAGATCCGGCACCTTGCCCGGTTATATGCCGTTCTCTCCAGAACAAACGAGACCTCCGTCAACATCCGCAACATGAACGAACTGCTTACGGAAGCCTGCCGGATAGCGGTTACCGAGGGGGGGTTCCGGATGGCATGGTGCGGGTTGATCCGGCGGAATCGCTCCCGTTTTGAAGCAGTCGCGCACTGCAGCTGTGCCGGGACCGGTGCGGGGATTGCTGCCGAGCCCGGCATCGATCTCCCGCTGGACATGGTCCCGACGTGCGTGCCCCTGAAAGAGAACCGGTTTTATATCTGTGCCGACAACCGGACGGATCCGGGCGTTGCGCCATGGAGGGACCGGCTGCTTGCCTGCGGGTTCTGTTCCAGTGCAGCGTTCCCG
The DNA here is from genome assembly GCA_964574125.1 of uncultured Methanoregula sp. Lineage (GTDB taxonomy): Archaea > Halobacteriota > Methanomicrobia > Methanomicrobiales > Methanospirillaceae > MVRE01. The sequence goes on along the minus strand of CAZNLI010000027.1, from coordinate 18,846 downwards.
CTCCGGATCAATGATCATGTGATCGGCGTGATGACCTTCCATGCAGCAGAACCCGACTTCTTCTCGGAAGAGGAGGTTCAGCTCCTCGTGGAACTGACCGACAACCTCTCGTTTGCCCTTGAGATGATGGAGCAGGAGAAGAAACGCGAGGAGGTGGAGGAACTGCTCGGGGTCACCCGGTTTGCCATTGACCGGGCAGTCGATGCCGCATATCTCGTCAACAGGGATGGGCGTTTCATCTACGTCAATGACAAGACCACGGAGATCCTCGGGTATTCGCGCGATGAGATGCTCTCCATGAAGATCACTGATCTGGATGGCCGGTTCCTGCCGCCGGAATCAGGATCTTGGAAGAAGCATATCGGCGATATCAGGGTAAAAGGAGCAATGATCTTTGAGACCCGACAGAGACGAAAGGATGGGGTGGATGTGCAGGTGCAGATCACGGCACACCACCTGAATTATGCCGGGAAAGAATATATCTGGGCGTTCCAGCACGAAGAGAAGAACGATATTTACTGATCCGCGTTCAGGCGTGCAAGAATCTTTGCCGTGGTTTCGAACCGGGGCTTCTCTTCCCGCTGGACAACCTGGTAGAACTCACAGTTGAGGCAGTTGCCGATCTTTGCGGCATATGTCCCCTGTATTTTTCCCCCGCACATCGTACCGCTGATAGCCCAGCATGCACGGCCGGCGTTTTTGCCGCCATTGACCCCATTGGTCCGTGGTTCTGTAGAAGCCGGGCAAACACCAAGCTCGGCTGCCATTGGACCCCCGGGCTCGCGCCCGCACTTCTTGAATTCCCAGCAGTTTGGTTTTCCCATGGATCGGTCTTTCCTTAATATCAGGCAGAAGCGGTCAGCCCGGCGGTTTGTTGTGCGGACATGCAGCCGGCATCATTCGCTCTCCCGAAATTTTTTGCAAAGGAGGCCGGGTATTCGTACTATCTCTTTCCCACACATGTATTGCTGGAAATTTTCCGGAGTTTCATCCAAGCCAGAACCCGGAGTCGAACCGGGATGTACTGATCTGCAGTCAGCCGCGTAGCCGTTCCGCCATACTGGCACTGGTCGTTCACAATTGTGATTTCGACATACAATTGTAGGCGGGAGAATTATTTAAGGGATCATCTTTCGGCAAGAATTTCCCTGAAATATACTCCCGCCAGGATTGCACGGTCGCCGGATTGTGTAAAAAAATCCGGCAGGGAACTCTGGGAAGACAGATGAACGATAAATCCGGAAAAACCTGGATGACGGGTCCGGGAATTTTCCAACGACGCGCGAATCAGAGATCCCGCTGGGGGGTGAGATCGCATCCCGTGCAGGGCAGGCACATGGTCCGTGCCTTGCAGACATCAAGCCCGTGACGTTCAATTGCAGCCCGGTTGATCCGTGTCAGCCTGATGAGCCGGTAGGATGAGGGGCGCTTGACGTTGATCCCCCCTCTCCTGAGCGGGTGCGGGGAGATCGGGCGCAGGTTGGGGATCACGCCCATCCCGGTGAGGAGTTCGACGCCGCGCTCCACGCACTCGTCGGTCTCTCCAAGCCCGATGATGAAGTTCGAGAAGACGTGGTTCTTCCCGAAGACATCTACGGCTTCTTTGAGCGCGTCAAGGATACTGTCGAGCGAGAGATCCGGGCAGATATATGGGAAGATCTCCCTGTCCATGGTCTCCACGTTGTACTTGATCTCATCTGCTCCTGCTTCATGGAGATCGCGGGTGGATGTCGCGGTCGGGTAGATGGAGACGCCGATTGGCAGGTCGAAACGATTGGCGAGGTGGCGGACGATCTCTGCCATGTATGCCGCTTCTTTCTCCGGGGATTCGGCAACGCCGCTCGTGAGCGAGATTGCCGAGATCTTCCCTTTTGCCGCCGCAGCCTCGACCATCTCTGTAATCTCGGCGATGGTCTTCACCCGGCCGTTCAGGATCGGGACCGGGCAGAATTTACAGTCAAAGATGCACCGCTCGCTGACGGTGATATAGGCCTGTTCCGGGCAGTGGCAGAGCGGGAGTTCGAGTACGCCGTACGCAAGGATCTCTCCCTCTTTCCGGATTGCGATCCCGTTACCCCATGCAAAAACCTTGAGAGGCGAGTCCTTGTTGATTGAGAGACGGATCCGGTGGGAACCGGACCGCAGGAAAAATGACGATCCACCGGCACCCGGCCCGGCTGTTGCCGTCGTTTTCATGTCAGCAGGAAGCAGGGCAGGGTCGATGTCCGCACTGCCCACTGCGAGAAGAAGCGCTTTTGTTTCACCGGTGAGGCCGTTGGACATGGATATGGTTGCCGGAAAATTCCTTTTCGAGACACGTCGTGCCTTTTCGGATACTGGTCGAAGATTTGCTAATGCAAATCTTTGGAGTCGAAGGTTCGGCTTCGCCTCCCTTCTCCACGACGAAACTCTGATGAATTCCGTCGTAAGCCAAGGCCCGGATTCGAACCGGGATGTAGCTGATCTGCAGTCAACCGCGTAGCCACTCCGCCACCTTGGCAGGGACGTTTACAATTGTGACGTCGCCAATTACCATAAGCCTACGAATCATTTATAGGCTGATTTCCGGGCAGGTCTTGCCGCTTTTTCCTTAGAGACCGTATGACCGGAAATTTTTCTCACACGCCGGAGATTTTCCAACGTGGATCGTTTCCTGTGAGCGTTCAGATGAATCCGCGGAGAATGCCAAAATCTGGCAGTGTCAAGGCCCCAGTCATCGGGACTCTGATAATTCGATAAAAAAAAAGAAACACGGAGATCAGGTCTCGCTCACTACCCTGGTTCGTGTCATGTCCAGCCCGTACAGGCTCTGCCGGGCATCGACAAGGTGAAGGCGTTCAACAAGAACCTTCTCATCCTTCAGCCGGGAGAGAGCGTAACGGACCGTGCGGGCCGGAAGATACGTTTCCCGGATGATCTCCTTCTGGGTCAGCTGCCGCCCGGGCTTCAGGATCATGTACACAAGTTTTGCCGAAGGCGGAAGGTGCCCGATGTTCATTACTTCAGTTCCAATAGTGTTGCCGGTCACAGCAAAGACGATCACTCATGGTTGACCACAGAACAACGTTCGTGTTCACAATTGTTAAGTCTTTTGTTTTGCATGAAAATTCTGCCCGGTTATCCGGGAAATTTCTGGGGAGAACAATAAGAGAAAAATTGATCCTGTTCTCTGGATAAAAAATCCGGCCGGTTCCTGCGTGTCCGGTATCGTGGAACAGGGCAATTGGAGTGCGCAACACTGCATGAGATGAGGCGTAACCTCATTTCTGCAACCCGGTTTTCTGGTGCGGGCATGGTCCCGGGCAACCTGATGCGATGTGAGGACGTGAATGAGGTTAATTCATGAACGGGATACTGCACGCAGCAGGTTTTTTTTGGACAACCGGCAGCGAAGGTAGTTCATGGAATGAAAAGCGGGCGACAGTACTGGCCGGAGCTTCGGACGCCGTTGAACCGGTCCGGCCGGGCCTCTTCCCGCCCGAGAAGATACCCCGGGATTTTCTGATACGGTACGAGACCGGAACCAGATTCTGGTCCTGCGGCGACCCGGTATTTTGTTTTCATGATGTTCTGCCTTGTTCACGCAAGTGAACACTGAGTATTGGCAATGACAGGGTATATAGCCTGATTTTCCGTCAGATATTGCCGCATTTCTCGTCGCGCTTCAAAATATGAACCGGGGCCGGGAACTTACCGGAACAAAAAAAGAATTAATCCCTGGATTTTCGGGCCTTACCCGAACCATGGGTATGTTCGCCCGGCACCCACCGCCCGCCATCCTTGGTCAGCTCTTTTTTCCAGATCGGGACACTCTTTTTGATCGCTTCGATGATGAACCGGGATCCCTCATAGGCCTCCTCCCGGTGGCCGGCACTGACTATGATGATGAGGATATTTTCGCCAATCGCGAGCCGCCCGATCCGGTGCACGATATCGACATGCAGGAGCGCAAACTTCTTCGTTGCCTCCTTTGCGATTGCCTGGAGTTCCGGCACCGCGACATCTGCGTAGGCTTCCAGTTCGATCTCCTGGATATTGTCGTCCCGCACGACCCCGTCAAAGACGACGATCGCGCCGGTGCCTGCACGTTTCGCTTCGGCAACCAGTCTGCCGATATCCACATCCTCACGCTGGATTGTGATCATGGCGCACCGTTCATGTCTGCCTAACCGCCTGCAACCGGCGGGAAGATCGCGATCTCATCGCCGTCGGCAACCTGGGTTTTCTCCGCATCTGCGTGTTCGATCCGCTTCCCGTTCCGCATCACGATCACAAATTCCCGGAACCTGCCGTTTTCATCGAAGATGGCGTCGTATCCTTCCTTGTTCTTCTTTGCGATCCCGCCGATAAGATCCGCGAGCGTTGTTCCCGTTTTCACCGGTGCCGGAATATCGGATCCGAGGAGTTCCCGGAACCGGGCAAAAAACCGTACCTTTGCTGTCATCTGTTCCTCCGTTTTATGTCTACGGCCTTATGGCTGCCGCATACCGGGCAGCCGGGATTTTTTTCAACCACAATCTCTTCGGCATCCGCCGCCATCCCGTCCCAGATAAAGAGCCGGTCTGTAAGAAGTTTACCCTCACCGGTTAAGTACTTGATCACTTCCGTTGCCTGCACCATGCCAATAAGCCCGGGGGTCACGCCGACAACCGGGAATACCTCTTTTGGGGGGGGATTTGGAAAGATGCACCGGAGACAGGCGGTTTTTCCCGGGATGATCGTCGTTGCCTGCCCGTGCAGGCCCCGGATCGCCCCGTGGAAGAGCGGGATCTTCTTCTTTATTGCAGTTTCATTGAGCAGGTACCGGGTCGGGAAGTTGTCCATTGCGTCCACGATCCCGTCAGCCCCGGCTGTGAGTTCGAGGACATTTGATTCATCGATGGTCGTATCGATGACACTGATCCTGATATCCGGGTTGATCGCAGTCAATTTCTCTTCCGCAGACGCCGTCTTCTTCCTGCCGATATCCCGGTCATAGTGCAGGATCTGACGGTTCAGGTTGCTGCCGTCGACAATATCCTTATCCGCGATTGTAATCTTCCCGATGCCGGCAACGGTAAGATAGATCGCAATCGGGCATCCGAGCCCCCCGGCTCCCGCAATGAAGATCTCCGCGTTCTTCAGTTTCTCCTGCCCTTTTGTACCGAACAGCAGGATCTGCCGTTTGTACCGTTCAAGTTCCCGATTCGATAACATCGTTCACCCTGTCCTCATTGCGAATCAGCGGCAATGCTGCTTCCGGTCAACCCGGCAATTCCGTTACTCTCCTTTTTACCGGATGGATTATTTATGGAGATATAAACAGGCAATATTTTCCCGATCCCGGTTCTCCATAAACCGGAAGCGCAGCCGCGCATGGTTTTATCACGAATGCCGGCAGACACCAGCCTCCTCATAATCCTGACAATGGGAATGCTTCTCTTCCCAAGGCAAAAGCCCATGTTTCTTCCGGTAGTCGTTGATAGCCATATGGATTCCCTCTTCCGCGAGCACCGAACAGTGCATCTTGATCGGCGGAAGCCCTTCAAGCGCATCGGCGACTGCCTCGTTGGACACCGTCCACGCTTCTTCAAGGGTCTTTCCCTTCACGAGTTCGGTTGCCATGCTGCTGGAGGCGATCGCCGCGCCGCAGCCGAATGTCTTGAATTTTACATCGGTGATTACGTTATCTGCAACCCGGATCATGATCTTCATGATATCGCCGCAGACCGGATTGCCCACTTCGCCGATCCCGTCAGGATTCTCGATCTCGCCAACGTTTCTCGGGTTTTTGAAATGGTCCATGACCTTGTCACTGTACATGCGAGCCCCCGTCATTTGCAGGCTTGTGGTACAGGGGAGACATCTCCCGCAGCCGCTGCACGACCTTCGGGAGCACTTCCAGCACAAAGTTCACGTTCTCCTCCGTGGTTGCGTCACCGAGCGTCAGCCGAAGCGATCCGTGGGCGATCTCTGCAGGGAGCCCGGTTGCGAGGAGTACGTGGGAGGGCTCCAGCGATCCTGACGTGCAGGCGCTGCCGGTGGATGCACAGATCCCCTCATCGTCGAGCCAGAGAAGCATGGATTCTCCTTCGATGAACTCGAAGCTGACGTTCAGGTTTCCCGGCAGCCGCAGGACCGGGTGCCCGTTGAGCCGGGAATATGGGATCGTTTCAAGAATGCCTTTCAGGAGCCGGTCCCGCATCGCCGCGATCGTAGCGTTATGGCTTCCAATATCCTTAGTTGCAAGCTCGATCGCTTTCCCGAGCCCCACGATCCCGGCAATGTTCTCGGTGCCCGCCCGGCGCCGGTTCTCCTGCCCGCCGCCATGGAGGAGGGTATCGATCTTTACGCCTTTTCTTATGTAGAGTGCCCCGGTCCCCTTCGGGCCGTAGAATTTATGCGCGGAGAGTGAGAGCAGGTCGATGTTCTGCTCTTTTACGCTGATTGGCACATTGCCGATTGCCTGCACCGCATCGGTATGGAAGGGAATCTTGTGTTTCTTTGCAATCTCCCCGAGCTCTTCGACGGGTTCGATGGTTCCGATCTCGTTGTTGGCATACATGATCGAGATGAGGATGGTCTTCTCAGTAATCGCCCGTTCAAGATCTGACGGATCGACAAGCCCGTACCGGTCGACCGGCAGGTACGTGACGGAGAATCCCGCCTTTTCCAGGAACTGGCAGGTGTGGAGAACGGCATGGTGCTCGATCGCCGAGGTGATGATATGGTTCCCCTTCTTCCGGTTTGCAAAGGCGATCCCTTTGATCGCCCAGTTGTCAGACTCGCTTCCCCCGGATGTGAAGAAAATCTCGCCGGGTTCAGCACCGAGCGCCTTTGCCACCTGTTGACGGGAGGTTTCGATGGCGCTCTTTGACGTGCGGGCTATGCTGTAGATGGATGAAGGATTTCCGAAGTATTCGGAAAAATATGGCTGCATCGCGTCCATGATGGCAGGTTTTACCGGCGTGGTCGCAGCATGATCCAGGTAAATCGTTCGTTTACTACTCATGATACCTCCCGCAACGGTTTTTTAATCCTGAAACGGCATGTTTTTGTAGTTACGGGACAAATTCACAATTGTGAATGCAGTTGTAGTATGTCACAATTGTGAAATAAAAAGGTTGTGATACGATGGAATCTCCATGTCAGAGGATTGTATGGGATGTGTTGCCGGCGATCCGGGCGGCTATTGCCGTTGAGCTGGTGAAATGCGGCGTGGCACAGGCAGAGGCAGCGCGGATGCTTGAGATCGCCCCGTCTGCCGTATCCCAGTACCTGTCGGGGAAACGCGGGTACCGGATCGTGTTCGAGAGCGATGTGAAGCAATCGATTGAACAGCTGGCAGCAGACCTGAAAGCGGGAAAAAACGTCAACGTTGTTCAGCGCATCTGCGCGATATGCCGGCAACTGCGCGGGGATGGCGACCAGTGCGGCGTTCCAGCCGGCTCATCACCGGAGCGCTGCGGCTCGTAAGCGACCGGGAAAATACGAGAGGATTGAGAGCCGGGCCCGGCTCTTTTTTTTTAAATCAGCGTTTTCAAGAAACCTGAACTGCAGGATCCTGCACAGTTTTTTTATGCGGTCATTTGCCGATCAAACCGCCCGCCGCCCCCTCCGGCTGCACCGAGTACCGCAAAGTACAGCGCAAGTACGATCATAACAACCCCGATGCCGAGTGCCGCGAGGAACCCGAACAGTCCGAACGCGATCGTGCCGATCACAAGGCCGAGAATGATGGTGACAAAGGCGCCGAGGATTCCGGCAGCGAATCCCGCTTTTATGCCGTTCATGATACCGCCGCGTGCGATCAGCCCGGCAATGAATCCCCCGAGGATCGGGCCAAGAACCGGCAGGGCATCGCAGGTGAACACCATGATGACAAAACCCACTGCCGCACCAAGCCAGAAATTCCCTTTTACCATAACGGGTACTGGGACGGGCCGGCGGAAAAATTGTTGGGGGGCGTTGTCCGGATTCGCACCCGTTTTCCTGCAATCCCTGGCTCCTCCCGCATCATCGTTAACACTTTTACCTCCCCCTTCCCACAACTGATGCATGACAACGCAGGTTCGCGCATCCCATATCCTTGTCAAGACCGAAGACGAAGCAAACCGCATCATGAAGCGGATCGCTGACGGCGAAGACTTTGTCGCCGTTGCAAAGCGGTTCTCCTCCTGTCCGTCCCGGAAGAACGGCGGCGATCTCGGCTGGTTCGGGAAAGGCCAGATGGTCCCCGAGTTCGAGCAGGCGGCGTTCGCAGCGGATTCCGGCAAAGTAATTGGGCCGGTCAAGTCCCAGTTCGGGTTCCACGTCATCAAGGTGACCGGGAAGAAGTAAGGCCGACGGCGGTTTTATGGACCGGAAATTTATCCTCGGAATTGCAGTTGCCGTAGTAATTGTTTTTTTTGCCGTCGCGTGTGCAAACTACGTACAGAAAAATACGATCCCTGCTAAGGACCGGGACACCCTCTACCAGGTTTCGACGATCAACGCCCTGATGATGGGATCGTTTGACGGCACCGAGCCGGTCTCCGAAGTATTACGGCACGGCGATTTCGGGATCGGAACCTATGACGGGCTCGACGGCGAGATGATCGTCCTTGACGGTACGATGTTCCAGGCAAAGTCCGATGGGCTCATCTATCCGGTGAATTCAACGGTGACAACGCCGCTAGCCACCGTGACCTGGTTCGACAACGACTTTTCCACAACAACCGGAAGCCGGGTGAACATGTCTGAGATGACCACGGATCTTGCTGCCCGGCTGCCATCGCAGAACCTGATCTATGGCGTAAAGATGCACGGGACATTCCCGTCAGTTAAAATACGGGCAATCCCCCGCCAGCAGCCACCATACCCGACTCTCACCGAGGCGTCAAAGAGCCAGGGCGTGCATACGTTATCCAACACGACCGGGACCGTAATCGGGTTTTACATGCCGGTATTTTTCGAAGGCCTCAATGTCCCCGGCTACCATTTCCACTACATCTCCGATGACAAAAAGACCGGTGGGCATGTCCTCGACCTGGTGGTGGATGCCGGCACTCCCGTGACGTATGACATCACAAGCGGCTTTGCAATGACGCTTCCGACCTCCGGCACGTTCACGAATATCGATCTTTCGCAGAACCTTTCCGCCGATCTTGCGAAAGTTGAAAAGTGACACCGGAACCACAGCCCCTGCAACATTTTTTTCCTGACAGGGCACGATGATATATACAGCACGATGGCAATCCGCGGGATACGGAAGGAGACAATAAGCCTGCTCCTCCAGATGGGGCGCGACGCCCACCCGAACGAGTTCATTGCAGTACTGACGGAACGGGATAACGTGATTGACGAGGTGAACCTGCTCCCCGGCACCGTCGCCCGCGAAGATTCGGCATCCCTTTTCTACGACATGATGCCCCTCTCGACCCATGTTGCGGGAAGCTGCCACTCGCACCCGAACGGCGTTTTACACCCCTCGTCCGCCGACATCCAGTTCTTCCCCCGGACCGGCCGGTATCATTTCATTATCGGCTATCCCTACCGGGAGAATGACTGGCGCTGTTTCACTTCCGACGGCGAACAGTATCGCATGGAGGTTGTCGCATGAAGCGTGTCGTTGCAACGGGAACGTTCGACATCCTGCACCCGGGGCACCTCTACTACCTCGAACAGTCAAAGAAGCTGGGCGACGAGCTCACGGTGATCGTTGCCCGGGATGCCAACGTGAAGCACAAGCCGACGCCGATTATTCCGGAAGAGCAGCGGCGCGGCATGGTTGCTGCAATCCGGTGCGTGGACCATGCGATCCTCGGGGACCTGACCGACATGTTCCGTCCTATCGACGAGATCCGGCCCGCGATCATCACGATCGGGTTCAACCAGCATTTCAGCGAAGAGAACCTGAGAAAGGCCCTTGCCGTACGGGGCCTTGCACCTGAAATTATCCGGATCGGGAAGTACGGGGAGAACGGGCTGTGCAGTTCCCGGACGATCATCCAGCGGATCGTAGAGCAGCGGTCCGGTAAATAGGAACCGTCTATCCGGTGTAGAACGGGCAGTCTTTTGTTAAGCATTCCTTGTTCTGGGACGAGAAATCGCAGACCACCGGCTTTTTCACCGGCATGACGATCCCGAAGTGCTCCCTTGTAAAGTCCACGGCGGTCTGGATTGCAAGGAACGCGTTGCGCTTGCAGCACCGGGGTCCGCCATGCAGGGCAATTGTTTCCAGGCTCTTTGCCGTGACAAGGTTCGTAAGTTTCCACTCCTCTTTCGAGAGCGGTGTTGCACCGGTGACAAGCGAGATGAAGATGCCGGTCCCGACGGCAGCGCCGCAGTCGCCATGGGTGCTGCAGAACCCTCCCTTGATCAGCGCGGCACGCTGTCGGGCTTTCTCGATCCCGCACAGTTTCTCGTCTCTCTTCCCCTGGACATTATAGAACGCAGCGAGGAGTACGGCAGGCACGAGAAAATGGTGTTCGGGACCGTGCACGGCAACCTGCGGGGCATTCATGAGGGTCCGGGCGATCTCGATCGGGTCGAGTTCCGTCGTTGTCCCGCAGTACCTGCCGATGATCTCTTCGGCCGGCGCCCGGTGGCACCGGTCGCAGACGAAGTGGCCGTCAGGACAGATGGTTTCCGTACTGAATGAATCGCCGCAGAAGGAACACTCTGCGGTCACCGGTTCCGGCAGGTAATTCAGGTCCTTGCCGCAGACAAGGCAACCGTGCTTGTGATCCGGGGTCATTGTTCCTGCACTCTACCCATTACCGGCGGAAGGGATAAAGGATCAGGACCGGCCAGGATTATTCCATCTTCAGGAACCTTTATGCGTACGGCGCCGCATCCTCACGTACGGGGTGCCCGGAATGGATGCGGATGTGACAACCGAGATTCAGAAGCTTAGCGAACTCGCACGCGAACGGGGCGCAATCGCCCGGATGATCCCGGCACCGGATATCGTCGTCTCGCAATGGGTGCGGTTCAAGTGCCGGTACGGGTGCAAGGGCTATGCGAAACATTTCGGCTGCCCGCCGTACTCCCCGTCCTATGAGGAGACAAAACGGATGGTTGGCGAGTACTCGACCGGCATTCTCCTCCGCTTCGATGGTGTCCCGGGTCACGACACGTTCGGGCCGGACGATATCCCGGAGGATTTCCACCCGTTCTATGCCGACCTGATCCGGTGGGTGAACGGGACGGTCCACGTTCTCGAAAAGACTGCGTTCTACGACGGGTTTTACAAGGCGTTCGGGTTCGGCGGGTACCCTTGCATCTGGTGCGAGCACCAGCACTGCGTTGCCGAGGAATCGGAAGGCGTCGTTGACGAGAGCGTCCGCCGGAAGTGCCGGCACATGGATCTCGTCCGCCCGAGCATGGAATCGGCGTGCATGGATGTCTTTGCAACGGCAAAGAACGTTGGCTGGGAACTGAAGACCATCCCGTGCAAAGATATGGAGTACGGGAAGGTCATTCACAGCAACATCGTCTCGATCGGGCTTGTACTCATCGAGTGATATGCAGGGTCCGGGGCAGGGATAGAACAATTTTCAATGGAAGCCCTGAAATGATCGGCGCTGCCCCTACTGGTGTACGCGACGGTGGGGCCCCCTTCGGCCCGGCGATGACATCCAGTGGCGCAGCCGGCCGGTATATTTTGCGGTGAACGATCCCACGATCGAGGTGACGACAACCATCGCGGCGATCACGGCTGCAACCGGGGGGGAAGCATAGAGTGCGGCAATCGCAATGGAGAATTCCCCTCTGCCGATGATGCTTCCCCCGATCTCGATCCCCGAGAGCACCGAGCCGTGGACGAAGAGCCCGATTAAAAATCCCGAGAGCATCTTGGAAAGGATGGCAAGCAGGCAGATGATGCCGATGACAAAGAAGTCCATCTGGCCGGAGAGGTCAACCGTGATCCCGAAGAAGACAAAGAAGACGACCAGGAAGACATCCCGGAACGGGCGGGCGTGCTGCTCGAAAGCGTCCGGATCGGTTGTCCCGAGTGCAATGCCGAGCGCGATCACCATCATGGTCTCGGGGATGCCCAGGTACATCGAGAATGATGCGGTTGTGAGCACTGCCCCGAACGTGAAGAGGAGCGGGAGTTCGTCGGACCGGTCAAGGATGCCGACCATGAACTCCTTGCCATAGTGGGCAAGGGCGTACATGACGGCAAGGGCCCCGGCAATCTTGAGGAACAGGAAGAGGATATTCTGGTCCCCGATCGAGAGGCAGGCGAGGATGATGATGAGGATTACGTCGTCAAAGACCATCAGCCAGATGATGGTTTCCGCCTCGCGCATCATCAGCTTCCGGTTTTCGATGAGCGAGGTTACCGCAAGCGCCGTGCTCGTGACATAGAACGCCGATGCGATCACAAGGGAATCCTGCAGCGAGAACCCAAGCAGGTATGCCGCGACAAAACCGATGCCCATATCGACCGTCAGCTCGATGATCCCGCTCGTGATAACGGTGGAGGGATTCTGCGCGATCTTGTCGATCTTCAGCTCGAGTCCCATGAAGAAGAGCAGAAAGATGAGCCCCATCTGGGAGAGAAAACGGCTGATCTCATCGGAGGTGACAAGCGAAAGCCCGCTCCGCCCGATGAGGATGCCTCCGAGGATATAGAACGGGATCGGCGGGAGCGAGTAGCGCTTTGTGACGAGTGCAAGCAGCAGGCAGACGAACAGCGCGAGGACGATGCCTTCCATTAATGCACCATGACGTCCCGTTCGAATTTTTTAAGCTGATCGGTCTCCCCGATAACAACGACACCGTCCCCGTTCTCAAAGACAAACGACGGGGGCGGGTTGATGATGTTCCCTTCTTTCCGGCTGACCGCGATGATAGTGACCCCGGTCTTTGTACGGATTTTTAAGTCCTCGATTGTTTTCCCGGCAATATCCCTTGGGATGACATAGGTATGGATGGTGATCCGAAGGTCGGCAAGTGCGGAGAACGCGACCTCGACGCTCTCGGACTCCGCCTCAATGATCGCGCCGGTTAAGATATTCCCGAGCCTCCGGGCCTCGACCGGCGTCATCTCTGCGGCGCTTGGAGTATGGCAGCCACGCTGGAGGGTGTACATCTGGATTGTTCCGGTCTTGGTAAAAAACAGGGCGACCGTATCCCCCCGGTCTGTTGTGAATTCGTACTTCGTACCAACGCCGGGCAGGTTCACCGATCGGAGAGACATAAGGAGTAAACAATATTCTGCGTCATGGATATTTGATGATTATGAAGTCGTTCCCTGCGAAAAAACCGGTGCCGGCCTACATTAGCCCGGTTCCAGTGAATGGTTGCAGGAATGCCGGGACCAGACCCGGCCGATAATTCTGGGAACTTTAAACCACGGGCGGTCACTTTCACGGTGCGCGGTCGGGGGTTTATACGCGACGGACGATCAACTGGTATATGCGGAGGGAAATACCCCCTTGTGCCCCGATGGAAGGGCTGCACGCAACTCCCCCCGCTCTCTCAAACCTGGATGTGACCGGTCTCCCGCCAAGCACGGGTGTACTGGCATCCTCTTTTCTCTCTCTCCGCGATTCATCTCCTGCCGATGATTGAACAGGAAACGATGGTTTCCGAATCTCTCCTTTGCATATCCGGAACCGGATGATACTTTTTTTGCAGGTGAATGACAAATAATGATAGATTGCGTTTCCTCTTCGCGATCCACAACCGACTTCTGGAGTCTGATACTATCGCCGAATTACCGAAAGAAGAATATATCCTGAAGTGCACATCGGCGTGCGCAGGGTGCAGCGCATCCCTCTCGCTCCGGTATGTACTGAAGGCGGCCGGGCCGGATTCCGTGCTCGTTGTCCCAGCCTGCTGCACGAGCGTGATCCAGGGCATCTACCCGAATACGGCCATGAATGTTCCGGTCTACAATGTGGCCTTTGCAACCGCTGCCGCTGCTGCATCCGGCATGAGCGCGGCGTTCCGCTCGATGGGGAAGAAGACCAACGTGATCTGTTACGCAGGAGACGGCGGGACCCTGGATATCGGGATCCAGGCACTCTCCGGCGCTCTCGAACGGGGCACGGATTTCCTGTACATCTGTTATGACAACGAGGCATACGGCAATACCGGCATGCAGAGATCCGGGGGAACCCCGCTTGGGGCAAGGACGACGACGACTCCGTATGGCAAGACCGACATGAAGAAGGATATCGACGCGATCGTCGCCGCCCACGAACCCCCGTACCAGGCGACGGCATGTGCAGCGTATCCCCAGGATCTCTTTAAGAAAGTGCAGAAGGCGCTCACGTTCCGGGGCCCGACGTTCATCCACGTGCTCGCCCCCTGCCCCCCCGGCTGGCGGTACTCAACCGAGAAATCGGTCGAGATGGGCAAGCTTGCGGTGAAATCCGGGATGTGGATCCTCTATGAGCGCGAGTACGGAAAACTTTCCATCACCGGCCCTTCCAAGGCTGCGATGAAAAAATTGATCCCGCTCGAGGATTACCTTGCCCCGCAGGGCAGGTTCAAGGGTATCGATGCCAGATCGCTGGAGATGCTCCGGCAGCGGATCGACAGGAACATAAAACGGTTCACGCAGGAGGAGGCAGGCGTATGCTGACGGTATCGACCGGCAACAAGGCGGTTGCGCTGGCGGTAAAGCAGGCAAAACCGTCGGTTGTCGCTGCCTATCCCATCACACCCCAGACCGAGGTCGTCGAACAGATCGCGGACTATGTCGGCGGAAAAGAGCTGGATGCGAAGTATATCCCTGTCGAGAGCGAGCACTCGGCAATGGCAGCCTGCATCGGCGCGGGTATAACCGGCGTGCGGACATTCACGGCGACAAGCTCCCACGGGCTCCTGTACATGCACGAGATGACAAACTTCGCGGCGGGAGCGCGCCTCCCGATTGTCATGGCGAACATCAACCGGTCGATCGGCCCCGGCTGGAATATCTGGGCGGAGCATACCGACGCGATGCAGGAGCGGGACACCGGCTGGCTCCAGGTCTATGTCGGAAGCGTGCAGGAAGCCTACGATGCGACGCTGATGGCATTCCGGATCGCGGAGCATAATGACGTGCTCCTGCCCGTCATGGTCAACCTCGACGGGTTCCTCCTCTCTCATATCATGCAACCGCTCGACACGACAGATCCCGGCGATTTCATCCCGCCGATCCATCTCCCCCATGCAATCGATGTGAACAACCCGAAAGGATACGGGGGGCTGACAGGGCCGGACGATCACTTCCGGTTCCGCTGGGACATCGAGCGCTCGATGCGGGACTCGGTGAAGGTGATCGCGGACACGCAGGCGGAATTTGCAAAACGTTTCGGCCGGAAGTACGGGTTTACCGAGGATTACAAGTGCGAGGACGCGGATGTCGTCATCGTCTCGCTCGGGACATTCGGCAAAGAGTCCGAGGTGGCTGTCGATATCCTGCGCAGGGAGGGCATCAAAGCCGGGTCCATGCGGGTACGCTGGTTCCGGCCGTTCCCGAAACTCGACCTCAATGGCCGGGAAGTCGTTGTCATCGACAGGGACTATTCGTTCGGATTCGGCGGGGTTCTTGCCCGGTCCATCGAGGCACAGAACAAGGCAGATCTCTTCTCCGTGATTGCAGGGATCGGCGGGCAGGAAGTGACATACGATGACATTGCCGGGTTTGTCCGGGAGCGTCGTACAGGCGAGGAGTTCTGGTTCGGGGTGAACGGCAATGTTTGAGATCAGAATCCATTCCCGGGGCGGGCAGGGTGGCGTTACGGCTGCACGGCTGATTGCGCTTGCCGCGATCCGCGACGGAAAATACGCAACGGCATTCCCGTTCTACGGCGCCGAGCGCCGGGGAGCCCCGGTCGTTTCGTTTGTACGGATTGACGAGAAGCCGATCAAGGTCTACAGCCAGATCCGGAAGCCGGACATGGTAATTGTCCTCGACACGAGCGTCATGGAGACCGTCGATGTCTTCCACGGGCTGAAGTCAGGTGGAACAGTATTCCTCAACAGCGCCCATACGCCGGACTTTGAGGGCTACAGGAATTACAACGTCGATTTAACCGGTATCGCCCTCAGGGAGAACCTCGTTGTTGCGGGAAGCCCGATCCTGAATACCCCGGTGCTCGGAGCGCTTGCGAAGCTTGCGATCATCACCAAAGAGTCAGCAAAGAAGGCAATCGCAGAGATGTTTTCTGATGAGCGCAATATCAAGGCTGCGGAGGTTGCATACCAGGAGATGGTCGTATGACGGAGCGAAAACGTCTTGCCATAAGCTCCCCGAAGGAAGGGGCGGCCGGAAAGACCGGGTCTTGGCGGGTGTTCCGACCTGTCGTTGACAAGGAGAAATGCAATGAGTGCGGCATGTGCCAGATGTACTGCCCGGATGCCGCCATCAGCAGCGAACTTGTCGTAGATCTCAACTTCTGCAAGGGCTGCGGTATCTGCGCCAACGAGTGCCCGAAGAAGGCTATCGGGATGGTCCGGGAAGAAAAATAAACCATACTGTCTTTTTTTACCCATCCAGGAAAAATTACCGGTATCCCGGAAACGGATCAGGATTACCGGAAAACGGGCTTGTGCCCCATAAGATTATTATCCTGTCATGCAATGCACCACATACAGGTGATACCATGAACCGAAAGTATTCCGGGGATATCCGCGATCTTTTCAAGATCGATCTGGTTAGCCACCTCATGAAGGAGATCCCGTCCCTTCATTGTTTCACGTTTGTGCCGATGCTCACGGAAGGAGAGGGGAAATCCGGAAGCGGGAAAGGCAGAAACCACAATCTCCCGGCTGCTGTTGCGAAGGGCCGGGCCGGCAGCAGAAATTCAGCACTCCTTCGGTATATGACCCGTCTGCAGGAGATCAGGAGCGATACGGAATACTTCCGGGCGATCCGCGACCTCTTCAACCACGAGATGATCCACATCCGGATCGTTGAAAAACCGGTCTTCTCCGAGAGAAACCGCGATGATTATTTCAACAACCTCTTTGCACAGTTCCCGGAACGGACACTCCTCCTTCTCGATCCAGACATCGGACTTGAAGTGAAAAATTCCACGAAACGCCACCTGCTCTTTGACGAGGTAAAACAGGTTTATGATCACCTTGACTCCGGCTCGGTCCTGATGATCTACCAGCACATTCCGCGGATTGTACGGGGCAGCTACATCCGGAAACGGTGTTCCGAACTCGGACAATGCACCGGCATGAAACCGCTCACGGTCACGGACAATGAGATCGTCTTCTTCTTCGTCGCAAAGGATCCCCGGCTGATTGCAGGTCTGGAACAAGCCATAGGAACTTATATTGCACAATACCCGGCGCTCCTGATGACCGGGTGATCCGATTTTACAACGGACAGTTATCCCCGGAGAGACCGGAATATCACTCCGCCATTTTCTCATCCTTTGCCATATACTCAAGGTCGAACCGGTAGAAATGAGTGAAATTGCAGTTCCGGCACTGGACCGTGAAATGTCGGCAGCTGATGGTGATATCGTGAGGATGGGTACCGTGGCAGTTCCTGCACGGGGCATCGCTTACAAGTTCCCACGTGTCATAGGGCCCGACATTTTTAAACGAACCGGGATTGCTCACGTCCTCGATCTTCGGGACAAAGACCCGGGTCGCGCCGCAGTTCGCACAGGCAACTTCTGCCCGGTACGGTACCGCGGTAATGATCTGGTCTGCCACCTGCCTGCAGTGATAGCAGTCAGTCCGGTAAGCGAGGGTAACGAACCGGTCGCTCATGTGTGGTAAGTGCACGTTCCGGTTAATGAACCTGTTGCAGAACCGGGAAATTATAGTTCTTACACCGGATTTTAATTGAAGATACCGGCGGTACTCGAATCATTGAAATCACCGGCAGATGCCGCGAACCAGGGAAGATTCCAAAAAAGGGATTGAAAAATTGTAGATCAGTAGTCGCCCATGCCGGGCATGCCACCCATACCGCCCATGCCGCCGGGTCCGCCTGCGCCGGGTGCCGGCTCGGGGGCCTTCGAGGATGCGATGACATCGTCAATGCGCAGGATCATGATCGCTGCCTCGGCAGCGGAGGAGATTGCCTGGGTCTTGACACGCAGCGGCTCGACAACGCCTGCTGCCTTCATGTCGACGGCCTTGCCCTCGTAAACGTTCAGGCCGAAGGTCTTCTTGCCCTTTTCATGGGATGCACGGATCTCGACAAGCATGTCGATGGGGTCGAGACCAGCGTTCTCGGCAAGGGTCCGGGGGATGATCTCGAGCGCCTTTGCGAATGCCTCGATGGCAAGCTGCTCCTTGCCGCCAACGGTTGCCGCGTACTCGGAAAGACGCAGCGAGAGCTCGGTCTCGGGTGCGCCACCGCCGGCAACGACCTTCTTGTCCTCGAAGACGACGCCGACAACGCGGAGTGCGTCGTGGATGGCGCGCTCGAGTTCGTCGACAACGTGCTCGGTGCCGCCCTTGACGATGATGGAGACCGCTTTCGGGTTCTTGCACTTCTCGACAAAGGTCATCTCTTCGCCGCCGACCTTGCGCTCTTCAACGATCCCGGCCTTGCCGAGCTCGTCCTTGTTGATCGCGTCGATGGAGGAGACGAGGCTTCCGCCGGTTGCGCGGGCGAGCTTCTCCATATCGCTCTTCTTCACGCGCCGGGTTGCAAAGATGCCTGCCTTTGCAAGGTAGTGCTGCGCAATGTCGTCGATACCCTTCTGACAGAAGAGGACGTTTGCGCCCGAGTCAACGATCTTGTTGACGATGTTTTTCACCATCTTCTCTTCTTCGTCAAGGAATGCCTGCAGCTGGTCTGGGCTCGTGATGTTGATCTCGGCGTCGACCTCGGTCTTCTTGAACTCGACAGCCGCGTTCAGGAGAAGGATCTTTGCATTGGTGACCTTCTTTGGCATCGAGGGGTGG
>CAZNLI010000026.1:0-24342 GCA_964574125.1 uncultured Methanoregula sp. | reverse complement strand
CGCGGTCCCGGAGTTCCCGACCGTCGCGTTCCCGGTCATGGTGATCTCGGCGCTTGCGTACCTCGTGATGACGTACCGGAAGGTGGATGAAGAGAGTCCGTAGGGAAGAAGGAAGATAACAACTCCATTTTTTCCTCATTCCATTATATATGGAAGAATACATGGAAGAGGAAAGAATATCCCATCCTGCCGATGATGCGGTGACGATTGCATGGAAAGCCTCACGTCAAAGGATCATCGCGGAAGCGGATGGGAGCAGTGGTGAGGCAAAGAGCCGGGTAAGAATCCGATGTGGCATCATTGTGTATTCCCTTTGAGCCGATTATATGGGGTCCCGCCATTCATCCTCCGGGATCCCTCTCTCTTTTTATCCCTGCCAGCAAAAAGATGATGAATGTCCCGGCATATACTGTCACCAGAGGATCGTGACCGTTGACCCCACTTCATAACCGGAAGGGAAAAGATTCGTCAGGGCATTTGCCAGTGCCGGCGGAAAGATCAGCCTGGAAAAAGGCGATCATGTGAATATCAAGATGCCGAACGGACAGCTCATCACCATCCGGTATCCGGTGAAGTCAAGATCGGGCTCTTGAAAGCCGCGATCAAAAAAGCAGGCCTGACCGAAAAGGAATTTGAAAAAATATTATGAGAGGGAAAACATGGAATACACGATATTGATCCACAAGGCCGAAGAAGGCGGGTTCTGGGCTGAAGTGCCGGCACTTCCCGGTTGTTTCTCGCAGGGAGAGACAATCGAGGAGACGATTACCAACACCAAGGAAGTGATCGAACTCCACATCTCCTGCCTGCGGGAAGATGGGGAAGAGATCCCGGCCGATAATGAATTTATCATCAGCCGCGTGCAGATTCAGACGGTTGCGGTATAACAACAGTCCTGCGTCGATAATAGCTCGTGTGTGTTTCATGGGTAGCGATCCCCGGCCCCCCTTGTTTCCTGCCCCGGATCCATAAGATGAAAAATACGTCCGATACTGGCCGCGTTTCGCATTGCCCGGATCCGGGAAAGCCCGCAAACCGTCCGTTCCGGTGATCGGCAGGCCCTCGTCGGATCGCATGCCGGGGGAGAAGGGAAAAATGGTTTTAGCGATGCCACTCCGGCCTGTCCCGGGACTGCCGCCATCCGGTTGGACTACCCGCATGCAGGGGAATCCATTCCCTATCAGCCGGGTTGACGGGAGAACACCGGGAGATCTCTGGCACGGGACTGGAGAAGATGCCGGGCTGTTAAGACGATTTTTCAGGCAGGATTCTTTGACTGCAAAAAAATCGGGGCGGCCTAATCAGGATCACGGAGACGGGAAAACCGATCAGGGCTCTTTACAACATAAGCAGCAGCTGCCGGGAGGGTCAAAACCATCTCCCCGGCATCTGCATGCATCTGCGAACAAAGAATCTCTGAGAAGAGCAGAAAAGGAGATCCCTACAACAAAGATTATTCTCTGCCGGCCCGAACCCGGAATCAACGAAGCGGGAGGAATGCCATGAACCTGAAAGTTATAATCACAAAGGGAGAAGACGGCTGGTATGTCGTCACCGTCCCCGCTCTTCCCGGGTGCATCTCGCAGGGCAGGACAATCCGGGAGGCCAAAGAGAACAACAGGGAAGCAATCTCCCTCTATCTCGAACCCGATGAAGACAGTATCCCGGGTAAAGGTTCGCGTGTGGTCGAGGTTGCGGTTTGAAGCGCCTGCCGGTGGTATCCGGAAAAACCATTAATCCGCGTATTGTCCCGGGGCAGGTTTCGCTTTTATACGCCAGAAAGGGAGCCATGTGCGCCTGAAGAAGGAGACCCCCGATACGATTTTGAATGTCACCATCCCTGTCCACGATGAACTTGACCGTACGACGCTGAGGTCCATTCTCAAGGCATCAGAGATCTCGGAAGACGATCTTCTGAACCTTCTGGGTTAGCGAATACCAGCGGGGATCCGGACATCGGGGGATCCGGTGTCCCGTACATGCAGGCTCTTCCCGATTCAGATGATTGCACCGGTAACGGGGGGTCGGATGGGTACAATGACCCGGGCCTGATCCGTCTCCGGCCACGGTTCCGTGCAGGTACCCGTCATCCGCCCCGTGAGGATTGCCGACACCGGTGCAGGGCCGTCACCCCACCTGACCGGAAATTCCGGTGGTACGGGGGTACCCTGCCGGACCATGATGTACCCATCCGACCCCCCCGCGAGACACAGTGAAAATCCGGAATATTGCTGGTTTTTTAGACGGAAATCGTAGTTACCGATCCAATATTGGCATGGGGGGGTCGGATGGGTACAAATCTATCCGGGATCCTCCCCCCATATCCGGAACTGCAAAAACCCGGCTTTGCGTTATCAGAGTCCTTGAAAAACAGAATGCACTGAGGGGCGCAGTTACGCTTTCCCGCTGACACAGACCCACCGGTCATAGATCGGGTCTTTCGGGTTCTCGGATACCATAACCTTCTTCCCCATCTCCTCCCCCCACTTCCGGATAAGCCCTGCTTCCGGTTCCGTCCCAACCGTTATCAGCACCTCGCCGGCAAGGGAGAAGATCTGGGATACCAGCTGCTGCCAGAGTTCCTGCGAGTGCAGGTTAATCTCCCCCATCATGACAGCGATTGCACGGGGGACGGGATCGAGATAGTCCGAAGCCCGGGTCGCATCGATGCATATCGTCTCTTCAGGAAGCAGGCGGCCGGATGCAAAGCCCCGCGAGAGAAGCGCCGGGTCATTGTCGCAGGAGAGGGGCGTATACCCGAGGCTCCGGAGGACCGACGAACCTGCCCCCGACCCGCAGCAGAAGTCAAGGCAGGTCTCGCCGGTCCCCCTGCCCCATGTTCTCCTGATCAGGTCTTCGATAATGAGCGGCCGATCCCTGTTCATGTCATCGATTGCCGGCGAAACGTTTGCAGTGATCCCGTTGCTGAAATGTTCCCGCACCGCCGTAACCCACCGGCTCCGGTCTTCCTGGTAGATCTCGCCGGGCAGTTCCTCGAAATGCTCGATTGCCGCAACCGACGGCCTGCGGCAGATGAATGTCCCGGCAGTCCAGGAACCCCCGTCATGGAATGCAAGGGCGAGGGGCTCCTCGCGCTCGTCGATCAGGAGCCGGGCCTCGTCGCCCGGAAGCCCGGCGAGAAGATCGTTGAAAACAGCATTCGTCAGCTCGGAAAAGGAGGGTTCGATGAACCGGACCGTGTCAACCCCGAGGATCTCCGCCGCCCTCATGCATCACGCTCGATGTGGAGCCCGTGCGGGGCCTCGATCGTCCCGTCGATCTTCGCCTCCTCGTGCATCCGGAGCGACCTCGCGATCACGTTGCCGAGGATATGGGCGCCCTTTTTTACAACAATCTCGTCGCCGCTCTCGACGTTCCCGTGGATTGCAGTTCCGCCGGCAACCGTGATCCCCTTCTTCGCCCGGAGGCTCCCGAAGACAACCGTCCCCGGCTGGACGTCGATGGACCCTGCCCTGATATTGCCGTGAAGCCGGCAGTTCTTCCCGATCCGCATGGTCGAGGGGACCGAGAAGAGTTTCATGTTCAGTTTCGACCGCGAGGGGATCATGAGCGGCATCACGAAGTCCTTCTCGTCTTCCGAGAAGAGATCGTCGAGGATCCGGTCGATGTCCTCCTCGCGCTGGATATGGAGGATCGTCATAAAGTAGATGAGGAGGAACATGATGATCGGCATCGGATTCCTGACCTCGATTGCGCCGGTGGCATCGAACCCCTCCCGGATCTCGACACGCTCCCCGATATCGAGCGACCCGGCAACCTTGAGCTTGCCGGCAATCTTCACGCCTTCCCCGATATAGGCGTCCTCCTTTGCAATCACGTCGCTTCCGATCTCGCACCAGTTGCCCACCCGGGCATCCCCTTCGGCCCAGATGTACTCGCGGATCTTCGTCGAATCACCGACGATCACGTCGGCCCCCCGGAGCCCGTAGTCGATTACGCAGAACTCGCCGATCACGATGTTCCGGTCGGTCTTGATGGAATGCTCCTGGAGCTCCGTCCCGTCCGGCAGGAGACAGTGCCGGTGCCAGTCGTCAATATGCCGTTTTGGTTGTTTTGCTTTTGCCGTCGCCACGAACTATCCCCTTATGCACCGTACTTGCGGGAACGGTTGATCAGGTCGAGCGCAATCGGCAGGAGCGAAGAGCCGGAAATCCGGCAGAGCCCGCCTCCTGCACACGCAATTTCATCAAACCGCTGCACATCATCGGAACGGACGCCTCTGCCCCAAATCAGGACAGGGACCGGATCCGCGCTGTGGTCTTTTACGGTGCAGGGCGTGGAATGGTCGGCGCAGATCACGATGATGCAATCCTCTCTAGTACGGATGGGGGCGATTGCGCTATCAACTTTTTCGATGAATGCCGTTTTCTGGAGCGCGAGCCCGTCATGTCCCGATTCGTCAGCGCCCTTGATGTTGACGAGCACGAAATCCTTTGAATCAAGTTCGTCCAAGGCTGCGGCAATCTTTCCGTGCAGGTTGGAATCCTGCGATCCGGTGATCCCCGGGACATGGACGCGCCGGAGCCCGACGGCAGTCCCGATCCCGCCGATCAGGCTTGCGGCCGAGACGACGCTCCCGGGAAGGCCATACCTCTTCTCGAACGGCTCGAAGTTCCCCATCTCGCCGGCGCCCCGCATCAGCACGATGTTTGCCGGGTTCTTTCCTTCGGAAGCCCGCTGCCGGTTCACCGGGTGATCGGCGAGGATTGCGGCCGACTGCCGGATAAACTCGTTGCAGACCTCCGCGGTCTTCCGGTGCCGGGGCTCATCCTTCAGCGCGACAACGGTGTGGGGGGCGATCCCCTCCTTCTTGGGATCGTTTGATGAGACACAGTGACCGAGCCCCTCCCCCCGGAAAGCGAGCGAGGCGCGGTGGCCGGCCCCGGACCGGAAGACGAACGAGACCCCGAAGCGTGAGAGATCAACCCCTTTCTGGATCGCCTCGGAGAGCAGGGCCGTGTCATGGATCCGTCCCGCCCGTCGGTCGGTCACCTTTCCGTCCCTGGAAACCGTGGCGTAGTTGCACCGGAACCCGATCATCCCGGGTTCCATGTGGATGCCCGTCCCCTCGCATTCGAGCGGCCCCCTCCCCGTGTAATACGCGTGGGGGTCATAGCCGAGAAGCGCGAGGTGGGCGGTATCGGAGCCCGGGCGGATTCCCGGGGCTATCGTGTCCATGATCCCGCAGACGCCTTCCTCTGCAAGCGCATCGAGGTTCGGTTTCTTTGCAGCCTGGAGCGGAGTCTTTCCGGCCAGTTCCGGGCAGGGGCGGTCGGAGACACCGTCGATTACAAGAAAGAGGATCTTATGCGGGGTCATTCAAGGATAGGTTTGCGAGTACAAGCTCTTATGCTGAACGGTCAGCGTTGCCATCTCCGTTCAGGATTGGGCTGAGCCTGTGGAAAACGGGAAAAAATGTATGGAGTTTATACTGCCGGTGCCGCAGCCGCCTCGGGGGCGGGAGCGGTGCCCGGTGCAGGTTCGACCTTCGACTTGATGATCTCGATCCTTCTGATCGGGTAGAGAGTCTTTACGACCTTGAAGATGTCGCGGGAGATCTCGCCGTTGACGATCCCGTTGACCAGCGTGTTCATGTCCCACGCCTGGGCCTGCGCCTGGACGTTTGCCGCAATTGCGTTCCGGATCGCGTGGATCTGGGAGACGTTTGCGCGGGCGAGCGTGTAGCAGCTGATGGTTAACCGGACCTTCTTGCCATCCTTTGTTACAATCGGGATGATGCAGTCGATCCGGGTGCTGCGGCGCTTGATGAGGGACCGCATGTAGTCCCGGGTCACCTCATGGCCGACGAACTCCGTGTAAGCGGCGTCGCCGGTCACGGTTGCGACGCGGAAGCGCATCTTGATGTGCTGCTTTGCATAGTCATTCGTGATCTCACCGAGGGTTGCCTGCATGATCCTGCCGACAACGCTCTCGGCGTCGTTTGCGATGGTGTCGCCGATGTACGCCTTCCCGAGGTTCTCGGGGGTGTGCACCTTGAACCAGCTCTTGGCTTTCCAGCCTTCAACTCTTCTTCCAACCTGTTTCTTTGCCATTATATCACCTTTGAATCGTCTTTCGCCTGTCCGTATTCCTGTCTGTCTGCCGTAGTCCCCCGGGATCTTCCGGACTTTCCGTACCCGCATGCCTCTTGTGCGATGGCGAGGTTCATGAGATAGTCGTCCACCGAGGCGATGACCGAACGGAGCTTTGTCCCCGTGATTGTTGTAGTGACCGCACCTTCGGCTGCCACGGTCTTCATCGCGGAGAGGTTGTCCACCCGGATCGCGTTTGCGATGCAGGAGGGATTCTCATGCGATGTCGTGATAACGCCCTCGATCTGCATCATACCGCAACCGCCTCCTGCCAGCCTTTCCGGAAGGCATCGAGCCTGTCGCAGGGGATCGTTGCCCCCGCCCGGCACCGGTGCCCGCCGCCGTATCCCCCGCAATCCTCTGAAATGGTCCGGACTACCTTGCCGAGATCCGTTGTGGAACCTTCCGG
The DNA here is from genome assembly GCA_964574125.1 of uncultured Methanoregula sp. Classification (GTDB taxonomy): domain Archaea; phylum Halobacteriota; class Methanomicrobia; order Methanomicrobiales; family Methanospirillaceae; genus MVRE01. The sequence goes on along the minus strand of CAZNLI010000026.1, from coordinate 17,820 downwards.
GCACCGGGCGGAGATATGGCACGAGGATCCCAGCCGGGTGAAGACCGCGATCGGTGCCTGCCGGGTGCTCCGGCAGGAGAGCGCGTCTGCGACATCGCTTGAAAGAACCGGTTCCGCGACTTCATAGATCCCGTCTGGTACGTCCTGCTGCAAGACTGAATGCAACGCACCAATGACACCGAGCCGGTGCTTCCGGGATATATCCCATGCCGCGGCGAGATCGCGGGAGGACCGGAGGCAGAGTTCCGCCCCGAGATCCCCGCGCCCGGTCTTTCCGCAGGCATCGATGACGGTTGCGAACGAGTGGGCGTCGCCGATCACTTCCCGTTCGAGCCCGTAGGTGTCCCCGTAGAGCGTCCCGACGCAGCGGGCATTGTGGGAGCCGATCGCCGCAAGCACGCAGGACGAGAGGATCGTTCTGAGATCCGGATTCCCGTCTTCGCCCTTAACCCCCGCGAGTGCCAGAGCGGCCGCTTCGTCGCCGCTGATCCCGTCAAGAACGGGGGTTATTGCGGTCAGCAGTTTCTCGGGAAGATCCCGTCCCGCAAGCCGGACCCCGCGCTTCACGGTGATGATGCCGTTTGCCACACCGTCATTGAAGATCTCGAGGTTTGCGCCGGAGAGTTCCTGCCGGTCGCCGATCATGCCGAGCATGGCAAGGCCGGCGAGGTCCCGGTTGTCCCCGAGTTTGCTTGCAACAATGTACGCGGTTCCCGCTCCGGAGAGTTCCTTATCCCCGTCGATCCCGGCAAGTTCCGGGTTGACCTGGTACTCTCCGGTGAACCGGGCCTCATGGTGGTCGACAACCATCGTTTCCCGGGGAAGATCCCCGATGCCGGCGCCAAGGTCGCAGAGCAGGTATGCCGAATCGTTTCTGAGATCCGCCGCCGCGATCTCCCGCCGTATCCGGAGCCGGAACCGGAGCCCTGCACGTGCAATCGCGTGCGCAAGGATCGATCCCGCAGCGATGCCGTCGGCATCGTAGTGGGCGACGATCTCCACGTACTCCGATCTCCGGATCCGTTCGGCGACAAGTTCAGCGGCGGCGTGAATGGACATAGACAGATATGACAGGTTAACGGGACAGCAGGATCTCCGTGTTCTCGGGCTTGTAGGTCCACCCTGCCGGGAGCCGGTGGGACTTGGTATAGTACCGCACAAGCCGGCGGATCTTGGACTCCATCAGGTGGAGCTGCCGCTTGTTGTGCAGGTCCCTGTCGTTGTCGGACAAGTGCTTGCGCAGTCCCAGCGCTTTCTTCATCAGGTCGCGGAGGTCTTCCGGGATCTCGGATTCGAGCTTGTTGTCCCGGAGGATGTCGCCGATGCGCTTTCCACCGGTCAGTGCCTTGACGTCAGGCACGCCGTACCTGTCGCGCAGGATCAGGCCGATCTTTGCGCTGCTTGTACCCTCCTTCCTGAGGTCGACGATGACCTTCTCGACTGCCTTGACGTCCATGTTGGACCAGGCAGGCGCCTCTTTCCGGTAAGGACGGACGGAACATGACTTGCCCCTTCTTCGGGCATGCATTCTTGCCATTCTGATACCTCCTGAAACATAGGTAAGTCCAAAAAGAGCCGCAGATGATTGCTGACTCCCGGTAATCCCAAAGCCCTGGTAAGGCAGTGCACGGGTGCACGTCGGACTTACTTCTGTCAGCACCTTATGAAAAAGTGCTTACCTGTATTCGGTTATTGGGATATTAAGGGTATGGGTGGGACCAGCGGAAATGGCACGCCCTAACGGGAGGCAGGTACCATGTCCGGAATTTCCCTGATAATCTGCAGCTTTATAATCAGCAGCCAGCCTGCGAGGCAGACCAGCCCGACCCCGGCGTAGATCGCCCCGAGGACAAGGATGAGGTTGCCCGCATCAAGGGAGCCGAGGACGATCCCGGCGCTGCCAAACACGAGGCTGACGCAGTTGATGAGGGCGGAGGCGGAACCGGTATCTTCTTTCTGCTGTTCGAGCATGAGGAAAGCACCGGCCGGCCGTACGCAACTGTTCATCAGGGTAGCCGGGAACAGTGCGAGGGTAAAGATCAGAGGCCCCCGGCTGCCAAAGAGGCAGATCAAGCCGCCTCCAGCGATCATGACCGTGAAACAGGATGCGATGACCTGGTTACGGCTGAAGGAACGGGAGAGCCTGAGATAGAAGAGGGGCCCTGCGATCATGGCGATGGCATTGATGGCGAAGTAAACGCTGAACCACTGTTCTGAGAGTAAAAATCCGTCCTGGTAGATGTACGAGGAGTCGGCGATGAATGCGAGCGAGGCGGTGCTCACGAGCGAGAAGACGATGAGAAGCGAGGCAAAGCCCGGATTTTTCAGCACGGTCCAGAGCCGGCTGAAGGACTGCGCCAGGGTGCCGTTGTACCGGGAGGGGGCGGTCTCCCTGAGCAGGAAACCTCCGGCCATCGAGACAATCCCGATGAGGCAGAGCGCTAAGAACAGGCCCCGCCATGAGGTATAGGGGAGCATGAAAGCGCCCAGCACCGGAGCAACTGCGGGGGAGATGACGACCATGGACTGGACAACCGCAAGTACAGATTCCCGTCTCCTGCCGTCATACACGTCCTTGACCATCGCGGTTGCGACCGCGGCGGCGGCACTCCCGCCAATCGCCTGGAAGATCCGGAAGAGGATCAGGTGCCAGACATCCCATGAGAGGGCGCATCCGACGCTTGCTGCGATATAGAGGGCAAGACCGGTCAGCAGGATGGGCCGGCGGCCGTACCTGTCAGAGAGCGGCCCCCAGAAGAGCATCCCGAAACTGAAGAAGATGAAGAAGAGGATAAGGGTCAGGTTCGTTATGCCGGCAGGGACATGAAAATACTCTCCCATGCCGGGCAGTGCGGGGAGGTAGAGATCGGTCGAGAGCGGGACGAATGCGGAGAGGAGCGCAATCAGGACGATAAGTCCCTGGTCGCCAAGGTACTCCTGGCGGACAGGGGACGGTATCTCTTCTGTTGTTACGGGATCCATTCCTGCCTCCCGTGGTTCAGGCGTTTGCGATCAGCCGCGAAATATATGCCCTCGCCCAGAGATACGAGACCGTGCCTCCCATGATGTCCCCGGCCACGATCCCCCACCAGACACCGCGTTCGCCAAGCCCGGCAACAATCCCGAACAGGTACGCAAAGACCGCGATGAACGCAAGGTTGCGCAGCACCGTGATGACGAGCGAGGTCATCCCCCGCCCCGTTGCCTGGAAGACCGATCCCGACATGATGCCGGGCGGGACGAACGGGTAGAAGAAACACATGGTCGCAAGGAACGCCGCGATCTCGGGCATCAGGTGCGCACTGTCCGCCGAATAAGCGAAGATCGTAGCGATCTGCCCTGCAAAGAGGAACGTGAAGACACTGATGGCAAGGGAGATCGCGATCCCGAAGAGGATGGCAAAGGTGTGCGTCGTCCGGATCTTCGTGTACTGTCGCGCCCCGTATGCAGCCCCGGCGACAGAGATGACCGAGGTCCCGATTGCAACGAGTGGGATGATGGCAAAGAAGACGACGCGCCAGCCTGCGGTGTACACTGCGACGGCGTCCGTTCCCGCAACGGTGACAAGCAGGCCGTTGATGAAGATCGAGAGGATCGCCATGAGGAGGAACTCGACGCTTGCCGGAAGCCCGACCCCGAAGATGTCCTTAACGGTCTTCCGGTCGTAGGTGAATGCCAAAAAAGAGATCCCGATGTACGTATCCTTCTTTACAAGGAACCAGTACAGCATGACCCCGGAAACCATCATAAGGGAGATGATCATCCCCCACGCAGCGCCGGCAATCCCCATGCCTGCGGTGTAGATGAGGAGCGGATCGAGGACCATGTTCAGGCAGGCAGACGCCCCCATCACGTACATCGCCCGTTTTGTATCGCCTTCTGCCCGCAGGATCGCGTACCCGATATTGGTGAAGAGGATGAGGGCGAGGCCCAGGAAGACAACCTGCCCGTACTCTGCTGCAAGCCCGGCAGTCTCCCCGGCGCCGAACAGGATCACGATGGGGCCCGTGAGGTACATGAGGGGCAGGGTGAGGATGGCCGAGAGTACGAGGGTTATCAGGATCGCGTGAACCGCCGCGTTGTCCGCTCCCGCTTTGTCCTTTGCCCCGATCCTCCGGGAAATGACCGATGCGGCCCCGGCGCCAAGCCCGTTTCCGAGGCCCATGAAGATCATGAAGAGCGGGGTGACGAACCCGACCGCTGCAAGGGCATCGGAGCCAAGGCCCGCAACCCAGATCGCGTTAACGAGGTTGTAGGTGGACATCAGGAGCATCGCAACGATCATGGGGCCGGACAGCTTCACGATCGCTTTTTTCGGGTCGCCCATCAGGAGGGAGACACCTTTTGTTGTCTCCTCCTCGAACCTTCCGGTACCGTTGTCGCCGGAAGAGTTATTCGGCTGCATCGCCGCACCCCGCCGCGTCCCGCATGATCTCACGGCTGTTCTGTGCGACCGCCCGGACCAGGGCGTTCAGGCTCCTGCGGTCTTTTGGATCGAGACCTGCACAGACCCGGTCCTCCCATTCCCGGTCGATCCCTTTGAGGACCGGAATGATCTCCTCCCCCCGGTCCGTCAGGAAGATACGGACCGCCCTGCGGTTCTCCGGATCGACAATCCTCCGGATGTAGCCGGCATCCTCGAGTTTTTTTACCGCCCGGGCTATCGTGCCCTTGTCAAGGCGATAATGCTTCACGAGCGTCTCCTGCGTGATGTTCTGCTCCTTTGCAAGGAGGAGCAGGACCGGGAACTGGCCTGCGGAGAGGTGAAACGGCCAAAGCCTGTCATTGAGAAAGATGAACTGGCCCCGGGTGGTGATGGAGAAGAGTGCCCCCAAGGGGATCTCCCCGGTACATTCCGGCTTCATGTGAACCACTAAATGTTACCGGGACTGGGAATAAATGTTGTCAATGCAACTATTTTTGGGACATGCGGGACAGTGGGATCGTGATGATTTCCGGATATACTTGCATCCCTCCGTTCCCTATACCTACAAGTAATACCCCGTCATACAATGAGGCGACACCATGGAACCGGACCATCTCAGGCGATACCTGAAATCCTCGGAAATTATCGACTGGCATACCCCGGCAGTATCCGCAAAGGCGCGTGAACTTGCGGCAGGCTGCACGACGGATCGCGGGATCGCGGAACGCTGTTTCCTCTTCGTCCGCGACGAAATCTTCCACAGCTGGGACCACCGGATGAACCCGGTGACCCTCAGGGCGTCGGATGTACTCCTGCACAGGACCGGGTTCTGCTATGCAAAGAGCCATCTCCTTGCGGCGCTGCTCCGGGCAAACGGGATCCCGGCAGGGCTCTGCTACCAGCGCCTCGTCTCCGGGGAGTTCGGGCAACCGTTCTTTCTGCACGGGCTCAATGCGGTGTATCTCAAAGAGTATGGCTGGTACCGGGCCGATGCCCGGGGGCTCAGGCCCGGACACGACGCTGCGTTCACACCCCCTGTCGAAGTCCTGCCCTACCGTGCAAAGACGGCTGGCGAAGCGGAACTTCCCGAGATCTGGGACGAGCCGCTGCCCGCTATCGTCGACGCCCTCACCCGGTATGCCGATATCGGACAGGTTCGCAGGCACCTTCCGGATATCGAAGTTGTTGCCGGTGAACGGCGGGACTGATGACCGCCCCGGATCCCTTTGGATCCATCTTCCGATGCCACTTTCCGATGCCGGCGAGACCGGCCGGTCTTTAAATCCCGGAACCGATAACAGAGGATCAGGATGAACAAGATCCCGCTTGAGACGATCAGCGACGAAACGGAAGTCCGGTTCCGGGACTGCTTCTCCGTCCGGTACATCCAGTCTGCCGCAATCCTCTGCCGGCTGGGGTACGTCATCGAAAAGGAGTACGAAAAGACCGGCGGTGTACCAGAGGAGTCCGTGCTCCTGCACGAGGCATTCATCTTGAATTCCGTCCTCTCGACAGTCGCGTTCCTCGAAGCCGCAATCAATGAGCTCTACTCGGATGCCTCCGAAAACGCAACCCTCTCCGCCGGTGATGAGTGCGCTGCCCTCTTCCGGAAGATTGCCGAGGGATGGCACAATGAGAAGAATTTCGATCGCGCCCCCCTGCTGACACGGTACCAGAAGATCCTGGCACTTTCCGGAAACCCGCCGTTCCTGGAATCGGATCCGGCCTTTGCCAACGTGACAAACCTCATTGCGATCCGGAATTTCCTGATGCACTACCAGCGGGAATGGGTCGTCCTTGCACACCGCCGAACTCCCGGTGATCGCGGGGAGACACGGGGGGAAAAGTTCGAAACCCTGCTCCGGCACGCGTTCTTCGAAAATCCCATTGCCGGAAAAAACCGGCCCTTCTTCCCGGACCGGTGTCTCGGGCACGGGTGTGCGGAATGGGCGGTCCTCAACAGCCTCATTCTTACGGACACGTTCTTTGAACGGCTTGGGATTGCAGCCCCGTACGAGGGGATAAGAAAAGATCTTAGGACCCGGTGACCCGGGCTTACTGCTTCTTCTTCTGTTTCTTCTTCTCGTCCTTTGAGAACGAGAGAAGATCGATATTGTAGACGCCCTCTTTCCCGACCGAGATGATCCGTTCGTCACCCTCGGCCATCTTCTCGAGGTTGAGCTCGTAGGTTCCGGGGCCTACGATCCGGATCGTCTCGACCCGGTCGTACATCTCGACACCCTTATCGGGTTCGGTTTTAACCTCAAGGACCTCTTCTTTGGTCTCGCTCGCGATCTCGTCAACGGACTTCTCTTCCAGCACGTCCTTATGGATCTCTTCCTGCCTCACGTACAGGAACTTCTTGCCCCCGCAGCTCCCGCAGCCCTTGAGGATCTCGGTTGAACCGTCTTCGTACTCCCGCCCGCACTTGGTGCACTTGTGTGGCATGCCTGTTGTTCCCCGTATCCCTCAGCCGAAGAGTTCGATCATCATCTCGTAGAGTTCTTCCGTGTTCTTCCCCTCGAGACCGGAGATGGCTACGACCGGGTGCTGGGGGAATGCGCTCCGGATCCGTGCGGGAGCGGAGTCGGGAAGGTCGATCTTGTTGGCAACAATGATGACGGGCAGTTTCCGGCTCTCGATGATCCCGACCATCATGATATTGACCTGCTCGAAGGGGTCGATGGTCGCGTCGAGCATGTAGATGACCCCGTCGATGTCCTCCCGGAGCCAGTGCATCGCCTCGGCAACACCCTCGGTTGCCTCGCGGGCGCGGATGATCGCCTCGTCCTTCTCAAGCCCGAATTCGAGGAACTCGTGGTAGTCGATCTTGGTTGTGACCCCGGGTGTGTCGACGATATCGATGGTGACCGTCGCACCGTTTGCTCCCGAGATGACGATGTCATCCTTCCGGCGGGCGCGCCGCGTCTCGTGGGGGATCTCGGAGACCGGCCCGACAGCATCGCCGGTCCAGTCCCGTGCGATCCGGTTGGCGAGCGTGGTTTTCCCTGCGTTCGGTGGCCCGTAAATGCCGATCCGCGTCCGCTTCTTCTTGAAGAACCGGTTCAGGAAACTGGAAAATTTCTTCCTGGCTCTGCCAAATGTCTGATAAAATATTTTCATTTCCGTTCACACCTCAGGGCACCCGGAATCTGGATGACTGCAGGGCACTGCCCGTACTCTCACAGGTACTTTATGGGATCGGCTGTTTATTATGTTTCTTCCAGACCGCGTAGAAATTCCCGGGATGATGCCGGAATTAACGTCTTACAACATACGTAATCTTTGTGGTCCGCCTCGCAGATTTATGATGCGGCCCAAACCCTTTTATCAGAGTTGGTGAGTATTGGTAGATTGTAAACATCAGACCAACACAGGGAGGTGATCTCATGAAAAAGACTGACAATCGGATTCGCTTCGAGACCGTTGTCCCCTTAAAGGAGATGATGCGGCCTAACCCGACGACGATTGGCACCGGCGCGACCGTCGATAAGGCTGCCGCCGCCATGTGTCATGACGATGTCGGGAGCTGCATCGTCCTCCAGCGGAACCTTCCCGTCGGGATTGTGACCGAGCAGGACATCAACTGCAAAGTGGTGGCAAAGGATCTCAGGCCAAGCACCGTCCATGTGAACGAGATCATGAGCACCCCGCTCATTACGGTGGGGGCTGAAAAAACTGTGGGTGACGCAGCCCATATGATGGTGAAGCACAGGGTAAGGAGACTCCCGGTTGTCAATGAGAAGAAGAAGGTCATTGGCATTGTAACCGTCCGGGATCTCCTTACCGTATCCAACGAGCTCAACGAGCTGATGGCGGACTTAATCGAGATCAACCGCGAGGACACCGTTGAGCCGGGGATGTGCAGCCGCTGCAGCCAGATGTCTGATGACCTTAAGCGTGTCGACAACCAGATGCTCTGCCCCCGGTGCCGGGAGGAGGAGAACATCACATGAAACTGGCACAGGATTTCTTGATCGGGATTCCTGTGCTGCGTTTCAATGACCGGTTGACAAAGGCACGACAGATCCTCCGGGACGACCGGTTCCGCGAAGTGTATGTCGCAGATGAGAGGGGACGGTTAATCGGGTATGTCGATATCACCGATACCCTCCGGCTCACCGCGACAAAATCCGATGTGACCGTCGAAGGATTTGTCAGGGACGCAGCAGAAGCAGGAAGGGAGGATACCCTCGAGCAGGTTGCCCGGACAATCCGGGCCATGAATACCGACAGCGCAGCTGTCATCGACCGCGAACGGCAGGTGATCGGAAGCGTGCTCCTTTCCGATATCTTCCCCGTAATACTTTCAAGAAACGATCTCCGTGGCACGGTCAGCGATTACATGGCGCGGCAGGTGGTGGCTGCAAAGGCAACGGATACTGTCCGGCACGTGCTTGCCCTGATGCTGGAGGGAGGCTATACGGCATTTCCGGTAGTAAAGAAAGGAAAGCTCGTCGGGATCATTTCAAGGCGCGACCTTATCTCAGGCGGCCGGATCAGGACGGCGCTCACCCATGGGGAACAGACACCGGTCGAGAGCCTGATGCAGAAGACGGTCGTCACAACCCGCCCTGAAGAAGATATCGGCACGGCAGCGCAGCTCCTCGTCAGCCATGACGTGGGCAGGCTTCCGGTGGTTGAAGACGGGGCGCTAGTCGGGATCCTGGCAAGGCACGATGCCCTTGCCGGGCTCGCCTGATCGTTTCTGCGAAGCAGGCACCATGGCAGAAACGGCAGGACGTATCGAAACGAACGTATGCATTTGTGAATACGGAATCAGGAAAGGAGGTTTCTTGTGAACAGGAATGACCGGGGTGTCAAGCAGGGCGACAAACTGCTGAAGATGCACGGCAAGTTCGACCGGGGCCCGATTGAGTTCCGCTCCCATATCGTTCCGCAGGAGGGGGAGATCATGGCGCTTGCCAGCAGGCAGGTCGTATCGGTCCCCCAGACAACGACGATCCTGCAGGCCGTCGGCACGATGACAGAACATTCGTTCCGCCGGCTGCCGGTGACCGACTCCGGGACACGGAAACTGCGGGGGATCGTGACATCAGGGGATATTATCGATTTCATGGGAGGCGGGGACAAGCACCGGCTGGTGCAGGTCAAGCATGACGGGAACCTGATAGCGGCGGTCAACGACAGCGTGCGGGAGATCATGACACGCGACCTCCTCGTTCTTCCGGAGACCGCCTCCATCGCGGACGCGATTACAATCATTGTCGGCAAAAAGACCGGCGGGCTCCCCATCGCGGACGGGGAGGGTATCTTAAAAGGGATTGTCACCGAACGCGACGTGATGCGGGCGCTCGCTGCCGGAAAGAGCACGCTCTCGGTTGAAGACGTGATGTCAGGATCGCTCCGGGTGACCAGCCCCGACCGGCCGATATCCGAGGTCACCCGCGAGATGACCCAGTACCGGTTCCGCCGTCTTCCCGTTGTGAGCGATGACGTGCTCTACGGGATCATCACGGCAACCGATATCATGCGGTACCTCGGCAGCCGCGAGGTGTTCCAACGGATCTCCACGGGGGACATCTCCGAAGTCACCGCGCTTCCCGTCCGGACCCTGATCGCGGGGGACCTCTTTACGACGAATCCGGAAAAGAGCATCAACGAGGCGGCCCGGGAAATGCTGGAGAAAAACATCGGGGCGCTCCCCGTGATCGAGGACACCCGGCTTATCGGGCTTGTCACCGAGTTCGATCTCGTCAAAGCGTTTGCGAGGGGGTAAGAACCATGAAAGCAGCCGATGTGATGGCAGCGCCGGTCCGGGTGATCGCACCGTCGGAGACGGTTGCGCATGCCCGCAGGCTCATGATCCGGCACCATATCTCGCGGCTCCCGGTCATCGACGACGGTGATCTTGTTGCAATCGTCACCAAGAAGGATCTCGCGTACCGCTTACGACAGAGCGAGCCTGCATGGCGGCGGCGCCCGATCGACCGTATCCCGGTCAGGGTTGTCGCAGTACCGGATCCGGTGACAGTTTCCCCCTCAACCAGCATCAAGGAGATCGCATCGATCTTCATCGAACGTTCGATCAGCGGTGTTCCCGTGGTTGAGGGGGACGATGTCGTGGGAATTGTCACTAAATCCGATCTCATGAGGTCAGCGTCGTTTTTGAACCTGACCTCCCCGGTATCGGATGTCATGGAGGATGTGGTGGTGGTAAGCCGGCTCCATTCTCTGGATCATGTTGTGGATGTTATAAGCGAGCGCAATGACAAGGTGGTGGTGGAAAATACCGACGGAACCATTGCAGGAATTATCACGGAGACGAACCTCGCGTTTTTCGAAAGCCCGGGTCGTCTCTCCCGTACTGGTCAGAAGGACGCCAGCATCCGGCACCGGAGATCCGCGTGCGGGATGCCCGCAGAGGGCGTCCTGAAAGTACCCCCCGTAACGGCAGAGGATATCATGACCTCACCGGTCTTTACGACGACCTCAGAGACTGTAACCGGGAGGGCGGTTTCATCCATGAATACGCACCACATCAACAGTCTCGTTGTTGTGGATGGCAAGGACATCATTGGCATTGTAAAACGTGATGACATTATCAGGGAAGTGGCAAAATGACGAAAGATCTGCTTGTAAAAGACATAATGGCAAAACCCGTGACCATCGCAAAATCGGCAAAGATCACCGATGCACTCGACCGGATGATTGACGAGGGCATCGACCCGATGATCGCAACCAACAACACCGGCGTCGCCGGGATTGTCTCGCGGGCAGCCATCGCAGAGAAGCTGGGCAACCGGCACGATGCGAATCTTACTCCCACCGCCCTTCACGTATCGAGCGTTGTGGACGAGGATTTCACGAGCGTCTACCCGGACCAGAGCGTCAACGTGCTCGTCCCGCTGCTCCAGCGCTACAAGCTGGTCGTAGTGTATGACGCCGACCACAACCTGGTCGGGCAGGTCGGTGCAATCGACCTGCTGAAGCGTCTTGCACCCGCAGGAAACCTGACCGACATGATGGAAAAATGCGTCTCCATCGAGGCCGACGAACGGGTCGTTCACCTCCGGCGCCGGATGCTGGATGACGGCATCACCCGGTTCATCGTGACGGAGAACGAGAAGATCCTCGGAATCGTGACCGAAACCGACGTGGCGATCTCCATGTGCAGGTTCCGCAAAGCCGTTGAAGTAAAACACCAGGACCACCGGGTCCGGAACCTGCTCGTGAAGGATATCATGAGCACGCCGGTCATCGCAATCGACCGCAGCCGCCCGGTTACCGACGTGATCGATACCATGCAGAAGAAGAACATCAGCGGGGTCCCCGTGACCGACAAGGGAAAACTTGTCGGGATGGTCAGCCGGCGCTCGCTGGTCGGAAGCCTCTGACCATTCCCTTTTTTCAGGGCAGCAGCGGAATTTTCCCGATTCCGGCCCGAAAACGGCCCCCATCGACAACCCTTAATAATTGTAAACCGTTACGTTAGAGCAGATGGTTGGCAAGCGTACGATGAAGAAGACGAGCCCGGTCTGCCCCTCCGACAGTGTTGCAACGCTGCTGTCCGGCATGGCAAAGACCGGGTTCCAGGGGCGCAAGCTCGGGGAATCGGTTGACGTATGGCGTGCCATGCTTGCCGATCCCGACTGCACCATCTTCTTCGGGCTCTCGGGAGCAATGGTCCCGGCAGGGATGCAGAAATGCCTCGTGGAGATGGCAAAACGTCATTATGTCGACGCTGTCGTCTCCACCGGGGCAAACATCTTCCACGATATCTGCGAGCATCTCGGCGTCAGCCACTACCTTGGCCACCACCATGTCGATGACTGCGAGCTCTACCGGAAGGGGATCGACCGGATCTACGATGTCTTTGCGTTCGAAGAGGAGTTCCGTTCCGTTGACCGGAGGATCGCGGATTATTCCGCATCGATCGCCCCGTTCCGGGGATCGTCCCGGGAGTTCATCGGCATGTTCGGGAAGTACCTCGCGGAAGAGAAGCCCGGCTCCGAGTCGCTGACCTCGGTCTGCGCACAGGAGAAGATCCCGATCTTCATCCCGGCCCTGTGTGACTCCTCGATCGGGATCGGCCTCCTGATTGCCCGCCGGAAGGGGACGGACACCGATATAGACCAGATTGCCGATGCCGACGAGATCACCCGCATGGTTGAATCCTCAAAGAAGACCGGTGTCATCTATGTCGGCGGCGGGGTTCCCAAGAACTTCATCCAGCAGACCCAGGTGATCGGGTCGATCCACAACGAGGAACTCGGGGGGCACGATTACGCGATCCAGTACACGACCGATGCCCCCCACTGGGGCGGGCTCTCCGGCTGCACGTTTGACGAGGCGATCAGCTGGGGCAAGGAATCCGCGGAGACCCGGCAGGTGCAGGTGCATGTCGATGCCACGATCGCTCTGCCGGTTGTCCTGTCGGCCCTGATCGGGAGCGGTGCAAAACGGGTCGGGAAGCGGAGGAACCGGCGGCTGTCCTGATCCGTCCCCCATCCCCTGATAGGCCGGCTATGACTCATTCTCCTGTTCTCCGGTATGACAGACCCGTTCATCCGCCGTCTGCAATCCTTCGGAAATCCTCCGGAGTCCTGCCCTCGTTGAGAGGCAAACAGTTATAACCCGGCGGCTACCATAGTATAAAGCACCATTCATGGAGCGGCGTAGTGTAACGTCGCGAGTGTCGAAAGACGCGAGATTCTCTGTTGAGGTAGCCAAGCCTGGTATGGCGCAGGTTTGCTAAACCTGTGTCCCAAAAGGACTCGAGGGTTCAAATCCCTCCCTCAGCGCTTCAGGGGACATCTCACGAACCGAGGGGATTGGATGGCAGAAGAAGAGATAAAATATTTCGTACGGATTGGCACCACCGATCTGGATGGCACGAAATCTGTCCGTGTCGCCCTGACCGGCATCAAGGGTGTAGGCAGGCACACGTCGACCGTGATCGCCCGCATGGCAAAGGTGAATGAATACGCCCAGCTCGGCCGCATTCCGGAGGAGGAGGTCAACCGACTCCGCACTGCAGTCGAACAGTACTCCGGCAAGATCCCGACCTGGATGGCGAACCGTCCCAAGGACGTGTACACCGGTGAGTCGAAGCACCTGTTCGGCGCCGATGTCACAATGACAAAGGACGACGACATCAACATGATGCGGAAGATCCGGTGCTACAAGGGCATCCGCCACGAGACCGGCCAGAAGGTCCGCGGCCAGCGTACCAAGTCCACCGGAAGGACCGGGACGACTGTCGGTGTGAGCAAGAAGAAAGTGGCAGGTGCGTGAAGACCATGGCATACCCGGGAAAGAACTACAAAGCCTACCAGACCCCCAAGCGGCCGTTCGAGAAGACCCGCATTGAAGAGGAGACCCGGCTTGTTATCGAGTACGGGCTCCGGAACAAGCGCGAGATCTGGAAGGCGCAGAGCGTCCTCCGCAAGTACCGGAAGGGTGCCCGCGACCTGCTGGCGCTCACCTCCAGCGGCGTGGACCGTGCCCTCGTCGATGCAAAGCGCGACGAGCTGATCTCGTCCATGCAGCGCGGAGGGCTCCTTGGCCCCGACGCAACCATCGAGAACATCCTCTCCCTCAAGGTCCAGGCGCAGCTCGAGCGCCGGCTCCAGACCCTCGTGTACCGCAAGGGGCTGGCCCGGTCCCCGAAACAGGCACGCCAGCTCATCACCCACGGCCATATCGCAATCAACGGACGCCGCGTGAACATCCCCGGTTACCGGGTCACCCGGCTGGAGGAGCCCCAGGTCGCGTACTACGGGAAGTCCCCGTTTGTCGCCGACCTCCACCAGGAACGCCAGCGGATAACGAAGGCAGCAGGAGTGAGATAAGATGGCCGGTGAGAAGGAAAAGTGGGGGATCGCCCACATCTTTGCCTCGTTCAACAACACCATCATCACGATCACCGATCTCTCCGGTGCCGAGACCGTGACCAAGAGCTCGGGCGGCATGGTGGTCAAGCAGGACCGGAACGAGAGTTCCCCCTACGCGGCAATGCAGATGGCATCCAACGTCGCAGCCGCGGCAAAGGAGAAGGGAATCGTCGGCGTCCATGTCAAGGTGCGTGCACCCGGGCAGGGGAAGCAGCGCAGCCCGGGGCCGGGAGCCCAGGCAGCCATCAGGGCGCTTGCCCGTGCCGGCATGCGCATCGGCAGGATTGAAGATGTAACGCCGATCCCCCACGACTCATGCCGTGCGAAGGGAGGCAGGCGGGGAAGGAGAGTCTGATGGAGATCCAGTTCGCAAGTCTGGACGATACTGCTACCCGGTTCACGCTTGCCGGTGCGAGCCCGGCATTTGCCAATGCGATCCGCAGGGCAATGATCTCCGATGTGCCGACACTGGCCATCGAGGATGTTCGCATCTACGACAACACGAGCGCACTCTTCGACGAGATGCTGGCCCACCGCCTGGGCCTCATCCCGATCACGACCGATCTTACTGCCTATTCCTCCAGGGATACCTGTTCCTGCGGCGGTGCCGGGTGCCCGGGATGTACTGTCACGTACACCCTGAGCGCCGAAGGCCCGAAGATGGTCACTTCCGGTGACCTGATCCCGCAGGATCCCAAAGCTGCCCCGGTGAGCGACACCATACCGGTTGTCAAGCTCGCGAAGGGACAGAAACTGGTGCTCGAGGCACGGGCAGTGCTGGGAACGGGCAAGGAGCATGCCAAGTGGCAGCCAACGCTGGTCTGCGGGTACAAGAACCACCCCGCGATTGCGATCAGCAATGCCTGCGACGCCTGCGGCATGTGCGTGGACGAGTGCCCGCGGGAGATCCTCGTAGTCAAAGGCAAGAAGGTCGAAGTCGTTTCCGGCAGGCTGCCGGAGTGCTCCCTCTGCCGGCTCTGCGAGCGGGCATGCGTGGCAACAGGGATCGGCGAAGAACCGGCAATCCGGATCTCCGCCGAACCGGACCGGTTCATCTTCGTTGCGGAAAGCGACGGATCGCTTCCGGTCAGGGAAGTCCTGCAGCGGGCGCTGCAGATTATCAAAGGACAGTCAGACGAGCTGGAACAAAAGATACGCGAGATTTCAGGGGATGAGAAGTGATGACAAAAACCGTAACCAAGACGAACCCCCGTCTGAACAACCTCATTTCGCTCTTGAAGAACAAGTCACGGGAGAATGAGGCCAAGATCTGGCGCGAGATCGCATACAGGCTGGAGACCCCGAACAGGAACTATGCCGAGGTCAACCTGTCCAAGATCAACCGTTATGCAGGAAATGGCGAGACAATCATCGTCCCGGGCAAGGTTCTCGGGAGCGGTGCCCTTTCGCAGTCAGTGAAAGTTGCCGCGCTCAATTTTTCGGCATCGGCTACGAGCAAGATCCGGGACGCGAAGGGACAGTGCATGACGATCGAACAACTGCTGGCGGACAACCCCAAGGGGAGCGGCGTCAGGATCCTGAGGTGAAGTGACCATGGCAACCATTATCAACGGCGACGGGATGCTCCTCGGAAGGCTCGCAAGCGTTGTTGCAAAGCGTGCGCTTGCCGGCGAGGAGATCGCAATCGTCAATATCGAGAAAGCGGTCATCTCCGGAAGCCGCGCCCGTGTCTTTGGCAACTACCACCACAAGCGCAGCCGCGGTTCCACCGGCTGGGGGCCGTTTGTCCCAAGGAGACCGGAACACCTGATGAAGCGCACGATCCGCGGGATGCTTCCCTACAAGCGCCCCCGCGGCGCCGATGCGTTCCGGCGCATCAAGTGTTATGTCGGCGTTCCCGTGCAGTTCACCGGAAAAGAGATGGAAGTGCCCGAAGAGGCCCACATGAACCGTCTGAACAATGCCCAGTTTGTCACCCTCGGTACCGTCTGCTCGTTCCTGGGGGCCAAGTTCTAAGGAGGTGGAGACATGGTCAAGATCATCAATACCAGTGGAAAGCGCAAGACCGCAATCGCCCGCGCTACCTTAAAAGCCGGCAAGGGAGTCATACGGATCAACTCCGTCCCGCTCGAGAAGTACGGCACCGAGGTCGTCCGGATGAAGATCTCCGAGCCGCTCCTCCTCGTCCCCAAGGCAGTCGAAGGCATCGATGTCGCCATCGATGTCGAAGGCGGCGGTGTCATGGGGCAGGCCGAGGCGGTGCGCACGGCCCTTGCACGGGGCATCATCGAATGGCACAACGATCCCCAGATGAAGGACGTTTACCTGTCCTATGACAGGACGCTCCTTGTCAACGACTCGCGCCAGAAAGAGACCAAGAAGCCCCATGGGCGCGGCGCAAGAAAGAAGTTCCAAAAGTCTTATCGTTAGGACAAAAGAAATGATGAGAGGCCGATAGGTTTGATACCCGTACGATGCTTTACCTGTGGGAAGACAATCTCAACAGCGTATGAAGAGTTCAAGCAGCGGCGGGCAGCCGGCGAGGATCCCAAAAAGATCCTCGACGATCTCGGTCTTACGAGATACTGCTGCCGACGGATGCTGCTGACACACAAAGAGATCATTGATGAACTCAACCCCTACCAGTAACATAATTTATCCGGGGTCGTGGGGTAGCCTGGACTATCCTATTGCGTTCGGGACGCAGTGACCTGAGTTCGAATCTCAGCGACCCCATTTCCAATTGTATACAATGGAACAATTTTCGAGGACAAGGAATGCAGACGCAGGTTTACACCCGGTATGAACGGGCGAGGATTATTGGAGCAAGGGCTCTGCAGATATCAATGGGTGCTCCGTTACTTATCACCACGACACGGATCGATCCGCTGGAAATTGCGATCGAGGAATACGACAACAACACCATCCCCATTACGGTAAAGAGGAAGTAGAACGCTATGACGGTCATCGAGGTAATCGAGCTGCGGACCATTCTTGACAGCCGGGGCAACCCGACGGTCGAGGCTGACGTGTACACGTCCAGCGGTCACGGCCGGTCGGCTGCACCGAGCGGTGCCAGCACCGGGTCGTTGGAGGCAAAGGTCAGGGCGCCCCGTGAAGCCGTGGACAACGCCATCCAGAACGTGATCCCGGCCCTTGTCGGCATGGACACCTGCGACCAGGAGAGTTTCGACGAGCAGCTCCGGGACATTGACGGGACTGCCAACTTCGCCGAGATCGGTGCCAATGTTGCCGTTGCCCTCTCGCTCGCGAATGCCAAGGCGGCAGCATCGTCGCTTGGCCTGCCGCTCTTCCGCTACCTTGGCGGCGCATTTGCAAAAGAGATGCCGCTCCCCTTGGGGAACGTCATCGGTGGCGGGGCACACGCGGCCAACGCGACCGAGATCCAGGAGTTTCTCATCGTCCCGGGAGACGCAGCGGATGCAGAGGAAGCCGTCTTTGCAAACGCAGCCGTCCACCGCACGGTGAAAGAACTCTTAAAGAAGAAAGGAATTGCCGCTGGCAAGGGTGATGAGGGTGCATGGGCACCGCAGATTGACGATGCCCTCGCATTTG